>NZ_JBOEQF010000021.1:0-20754 GCF_050689315.1 Aerococcus sp. L_32 | reverse complement strand
AAATTCAAGCTACATACCTGCAATCTGTGGGATTTTATTAAAAACATCGGTGCCGATTGGCTTTATTAAAATTAAAATACTTTCCCTTTCATTTTTCACATACTCAGATATGACCCTTAATGATTCTTGAAGCCAACTTGTCATCTGTTTTTGATTGCGAAGTATTTTTTCCTTTGTCGTACTTTACGGCATGTTGATATGAAGGTCAAACAAAAAATGAAAACAGCATCATCTTTTTCTAACTTTTTAGCCATATTTTTTAGTGAAAACCCACTTCTTTCTATATAAGCGGCTGAAAAAAATGAACTTGATATGAATACATAAAGAAACAAATAGATACAATCTTTGTCTTCGTCCCCCTTGATTTACTATCAATATTTCAAATTTCTGTTTTTTTTAACCTCTGATTTATCGGTGAAATTTTAGGGCTTTGCTAAAATTTGCTAAACTGAATTAAACAAGGAGTCACGATAAAGGCGTGGAATCATGACTATAATCCCTTACTTATCTTTCTATGGATAAGCCACAGATGCAATGCCCTACTATCAAGAAACACTAGGTGTTAAAATATCAGCCGCAGTTGAATATGGCGCTATGGTAGATACTGAAAATTCCGGTCAATTACCAAAAACATAGCACCATCATTTCCTGCGCGGTGCCCTAGACATTGACGGCAAGAGTTTATTATTCTCAGACGAATTTCCTAGTGAAGGTTAACCCGACTACAATGATGTCTCTGTGTCTATTATGTCTAGTGATTTTGACCAGTTACAAGGCTGTTTTTATAACTTAGTTAAGGAATCTACGGAGGTCATCGTCTTATTTCAAGCAATAGATTGGTTCCTTGGTTATAGCATGCTGAGAGATAAGTACAGTGTCAAATGGCATTTGAATTACGAGGCTCTATGGTCAATACAATTTAAAAACTCGCAATAAAAAAAGCAGCCCTTCGGCTGCTTTTTTGGTTGTGAATCTTATTCTAAAAAGTCTTTTAATTGTTTTGAACGAGATGGGTGGCGTAATTTTCTCAATGCTTTTGCCTCGATTTGACGGATACGCTCCCGGGTAACGCCAAATTGTTGACCAACTTGTTCCAATGTTTTCGATTGACCATCTTCTAGACCGAAACGTAAACGTAAAACATTTTCTTCACGGTCTGTTAGAGTATCTAAGACCTCGTTTAATTGTTCTTTTAATAATTCTGCAGAAGTGTAGTCAGCAGGACTAGTTGCATCATGGTCTTCAATGAAATCACCTAGGTGAGAGTCATCTTCCTCTCCAATAGGTGTTTCCAATGATACTGGCTCTTGAGCAATTTTTAGAATATCACGTACTTTTTCAGTTGGTAAATCCATTTCAGCCCCAATTTCTTCTGGGGTTGGTTCGCGCCCTAAATCTTGCAATAATTGACGTTGGATACGTACTAATTTATTAATAGTTTCAACCATATGTACCGGAATACGGATAGTACGCGCTTGGTCAGCAATGGCACGGGTAATGGCTTGACGAATCCACCAAGTAGCGTAAGTAGAGAATTTGAACCCTTTATGGTAGTCAAATTTCTCAACAGCCTTCATTAGCCCCATGTTACCTTCTTGAATTAAATCTAAGAATGACATACCACGTCCTACATAACGTTTAGCAATAGATACAACCAAACGTAAGTTGGCTTCAGCTAATTCTTGCTTAGCTACTGGGTCACCTTGTTCAATACGTTGTGCTAAAGAAACCTCTTCGTCCGCAGTTAATAATTCTACGCGGCCAATCTCTTTCAAGTACATCCTAACTGGGTCGTTAATTTTAACGTCAGAAGCTACAGAAGTAGGATCTACTTCCTCTTTCTTCACTTTTTCTGCTTCTTTGTCGGCTTCTTTATCCATTTGACGCAATGTTGGTTCGCCATTTTCATCAACAACGGCAATACCTTGATCTTCAAATTTTTCGATCAAGCTATCCATACCTTTATCATCTAAGGCAAAAGGTTGTGCGATTTTATCGCTTAAATCAGTATATTGAATTGTACCAAGAATTTTTTTCTCAGCAATTAATTGTTTTGTAGCTTGGTTAAGTGTTACGCCGTCCACTTTTTTCTTTACCATTCAATTCGCTCCTTACATAAATAATAATTGTAATAGTTTATTTACCACGACTTTTTATTTGCTTTAACAAATCTATTTTTTGTTTGATCAAAATGCTAATTTGTGCAAAGTCGTCTACCGATCTTGCATAAGCAATTTCGTCGTCTAAAGATTGCATTTTTTGTTCAATATTACCTTTAATTTGAATA
Source organism: Aerococcus sp. L_32 (assembly GCF_050689315.1). Lineage (NCBI taxonomy): Bacteria > Bacillati > Bacillota > Bacilli > Lactobacillales > Aerococcaceae > Aerococcus > Aerococcus sp. L_32. The sequence continues at coordinate 18,467 of NZ_JBOEQF010000021.1, read as the reverse complement.
TTATAAATTAGATCTTCAACTTCGCCCTCACCTATATCTGGTGCCACTTCCATATTCATCACTTCAGCTACAAGACGCTGTTCTTCAGCACCTGACAAAGCTTGTAAGAAATCTCCAGGGTCAATCTCACCGTCAATATTTTGATTATTTTCTCGATAGTCAGACAATAACATAAAGACCGTTTCAACTTCACTAGACTGGAAATGAAAATCCCTATTCGCTATTAGTAACCATGTTTCACTATTATAGAGTAAACGGTATAGTAATAGCAATTCACTTTTTTCAAGTTGGGACTTTTTCTTGCTTGTTGTAGCAGGAATACTTGGTTGAAAATTGGTATTTGTTGGAAAAGACTTCTGGTTGCCGTTATCATCAGCTTGGTAGGGTCGGTGTGACTGGTTTTTAGGACTACGACTCTCTAACTGGTGTAATAAGGTGTCTTTAGATACACCTGTATCTTCAGCAATTTCTCCAACATAGATATCCCGATCGATGGCTTGTTGAATTTTAGCAATGGCTTCCAACATCACATTAATGAATTGGATCTTGCCATTATCAGTCTCAAGAGAAAATTCCTGCCGGTAATAATTCCTCATGAAATGAATCGGACTCAACCTTTTGTTCAAGACAAAATTGACATACCGCTCGCCACCATACTTTTGAATAAATTCATCAGGGTCTAAGTTTTGCTCAAAGGCTAGCACATTTAGCTTCAAACGACTACTTTGATCTTGTATCAAGTTAATTGCTCGAAGGGTCGCCTTTTGACCGGGTTTATCTCCATCATAGGCAATTAAGACCTGTTTACTTGTTCGTTCAATAGCCTTAATTTGGTTGTTGGTTAAACTAGTTCCCATAGATGCAACCCCATTGCCTACACCTTCATTGTGTGAGGCTATGACGTCCATAAAACCTTCAAATAAAACGAGCTCTTTGGCTCTTCGGGCTTCATTCTGAGCTAAATCCAAGTTAAACAGGAAAGTATTTTTCTCGAATATTTCTGTCTCAGGACTATTCAAGTACTTGGCTACATCAGGATGACTTTCATAATGGTTAGAGCCAGGCAAGATCCTCCCTGAAAAACCAACAGTCTTCCCTTGGGGATTTCGTAGTGGGAACATCACACGACCAGCAAATCTATCTTTTAACCGGTCTTGGTCGCCTACAAATATACCAGAAAGTTGCAACTCTTCAATGGTAAATTCTTTGTTTAACAGATGTTGTGCAGCTAAGCGCCCATCTTCAGGTGCGATACCAATTTGGTAGGCATCAAGCGTTTCTTTGCTTAAACCTCGATCATATAGATAGGTTAGTCCTTGGTGACCGTTTTCCGTATTCATCAATAAATAATGGTAAAATTGCCTTAATTCTTCATGAATTTGGATGAGTCGATTTTGCGCACTTGAATAATTGGCTGTTTGTCTGCCATCATCTAAGGCTGACCAATCGAAAGATACCGAAACATTCCCAGCTTCAGCTACCTTTTGGACAGCTTGGGGGAAGGAATAGCCTTCAATTTCTTCCATAAAACGAAAAACATTACCCCCCCGACCACATGAGAAGCAGTGAAAAATCTGCTTTTCTTCATTTACTGTGAACGAAGGCGTACGTTCTTCATGAAATGGACAATAACCAAAATAGTTACGTCCCCTTTTTTGTAAGTCAACAAATTGACTGGTAACATCAAGGATATTTACATTATTCTTAACTTCATTAATGATTTCCTCTGGAATAAAATTCGCCAATTGATCACCTACTTTTGCCGGCAAAAACTCACAATAAATATAGCGGAAACCAAATCAAAATGCAATCGATATGGCTATATTCTTTACGAATATTTGCAGCCTATACTTCAGCCTCAAATTCGCCATCTAAAACAGCTTGAATAATTTCCCACGCTTCATCGCGGCCATCCTTTGTTTCAGCAGAGAATGGCAAGATCTGATCGATTGATTCTAATTCTAATGTTTTATAAATATCACTTAAGTGTTTATTCCATTGACTCTTCTTAATTTTGTCTGTTTTTGTTGCTATGACAAAATATGGTACACCATGGTAATCCATAAACTCTTTCATTTGGATATCATCTTTTGTTGGCTGATGACGGAAGTCAACAACCAATAGGGCCAATGCTAGATTTTCACGGCTAGCAAAATACGTTTCTAACATCTCGCCCCATTTAGCTTTTTCTGTCTTGCTTACTCTGGCATAACCGTAACCTGGCACATCCACAAAGTAGAATAAATCTTCAATTTGATAATAGTTTAATTGTTGTGTTTTACCTGGTTTACTAGAGGTTCTAGCCAGTTTTTTACGGTTGATCATTGTGTTGATGAAAGAACTTTTCCCAACATTAGACCGACCTGCTAACGCGATTTCCGGAATAATGGGTGCTGGATACTGTTCTGGCCTCACGGCAGATATCAGAAACTCAACGTTATGTACGTCCATGAAAAATCCCCTTTCTGACGCAAAAAGGAAAGACTCATTCTAGTCTTTCCCATTGTATTTAATACACTGCTACTATTAACAATAATTAAGCGATTTTTTCGCCTTCTAAGTCAAATAAATCTGGTTCGATGTCGTCATTAATCACTGATTCAGTAATCATTACTTTTGAAACGTCTTCTCGTGAAGGAATTTCAAACATGATTTCTAACATAGCTTCTTCAATAATTGAGCGTAACCCACGCGCGCCTGTCTTACGGTCTAAAGCTTTTTGTGCGATGGCATCTAAAGCTTCATCTGTAAAGGTTAATTCCACATTATCCATCTTCAATAATTGTTGATACTGTTTCACTAAGGCATTTTTAGGTTGCGTTAGAATGTGGACTAAATCTTCTTTTGTTAATTTATTCAAGTTCGCCATAATCGGTAAACGTCCAATAAATTCAGGAATTAGCCCGAAAGTTTGTAAGTCTTGTGGAATGGCTTGTTGCATAATTGCATCGTTGTCATTCAAAATATGGTTGTTTGAAGAATTGCCAAAACCAATGACCTTTTCACCTAGACGTTCTTTAATAATTGGCTCGATACCATCAAAGGCACCACCTACAATAAAGAGAATGTCTGTTGTATCCACTTGAATCAATTCTTGGTGTGGATGTTTACGACCACCTTGTGGCGGAATATTCGCTTCAGTACCCTCTAAAATCTTCAGTAAGGCTTGTTGTACACCTTCACCAGATACGTCACGGGTGATTGAGACGTTTTCTGACTTACGAGCAATCTTATCGATTTCATCGACATAGATAATCCCTTTTTGTGCGCGCTCAACATCGAAATCAGCTGATTGCATTAATTTCACTAGGATATTTTCAACATCTTCCCCAACATAACCCGCTTCTGTCAGTGTCGTTGCATCTGCAATCGCAAATGGCACATCAAGAATACGTGCTAAAGTTTGAGCTAAGTATGTTTTACCTGAACCAGTTGGGCCCATTAGTAGGATGTTACTCTTTTGTAGAGATACCCCATCATCATTTGTTTCGTTATTAGAAGAAATACGTTTGTAGTGGTTATATACTGCTACTGATAAAGTTTTTTTAGCTTGATCTTGACCAATAACATAATCATCTAAGATGGAACGAATTTCAGTTGGTTTTGGTGGTTCAACCATTGTATAAGATTCTTGTCGTTCTTGGCTAACTTCTTCATCAATGATTTCTTGACATAGTGCTACACATTCATTACAGATATAGACGCCAGGTCCAGCGATGATTTTGTCTACCTCATCTTGTGATTTTCCACAAAAAGAACAGTGAATCGTTGTTTGTTCATCATCATTATACATGCTATCCGTTCTCCTTTCTCTTTTACATCACCTTATTGTGCCAAATTCTTGACTTCAAGTCAATTTAAAAGTCTTCATTTTATTGGTTTATTCAGCCTTATTATATTGTATTTTAAATTTAAGAATTACATTTGGTTTATCATTCGGAAATCATCAGAATATTACTAGTATTTTATTGACCGATATTTTATAATGATAAACAGTGCAAAATTTGAATACAAATAAGAAAAGGAGATAACTATGAGTATTATTCGCGGAATTATCGGATTAATTGTTATCGGATTTATTGCTTTACTTCTTAGTAAAGACCGTAAGAACGCCCGCATTAAGCAAGTAGGCATTTTATTAGTTATTATGTTTGTTTTAGCCTTTGTTGGTTTAAGAACAAGCTTTGGGATTGCAATTTTGGAAGGTGTATCAGGTTTATTTAACTGGTTAATTTTACAAGCAAACGGCGGTACCGAATTTGTCTTTGGGGAAGGAGCTACAAACTACGGGATCTTCTTCCTAAATGTTTTAATGCCAATTGTTTTTATCTCTGGATTGATTGGTATCCTTCAATACATTAACGTTTTACCTTTCATTGCTAAATATATCGGTAAAATTCTTAATAAAATTACTGGTATGGGAGAAAATGAATCTTATATTGCTATCATAATGGCTATGCTCGGCCAATCCAATGGTTTGATTACGCTTAAACGTTATATTGATAAATTTTCACCTGAACAAATCTTTACGTTTGTGTTAATGGGTCTTTCTTGTGTATCTGCTACAACGATTGCTTCTTATATGCAAATGGTTGACGGTAAATTTGTAGTTGTTGCAATTCTATTGAATGTTTTCGCTGCGTTTATTATTGTCTCACTGATGGCACCCTATAACCCTCAAACGTATCAAGTAGATTTTAATCCTATCGAAGAGGCTAAAGAAAATGAAGGTATTGATGATGAGAACTTCTTCTCAGTGTTAAGTGACTATATTTCTAGTGGTTTCCAAATTGCCTTAGCAATTGCTGGTTCTCTTATTGGTTTTACAGCTTTAATTACATTCCTTAATTCATTAGCTACATTGATATTTGGTATTGATTTCTTTACCATTTTAGGCTATGTTTTTTCGCCACTTGCCTATGTCATGGGAGTGCCAAGTGCTGATATTGTAAGTGCTGGTTCAATCATGGCTTCTAAATTATTAACCAATGAATTTGTAGCCTTAGGTGAAGTCCAAGCAGTATCTGGACAAGTAACAGAGAAGACTATGGCAATGATGTCAACTTACGTTATCTCATTTTCAAATATCGCAACTGTCGGTATGATTATTGCTTCTATAAAAATTATGTCAGCTAAACAAGCAAAAGTTGTCGCAAATAATACATGGCGTTTAATCATTGCTTCTGTCTTAGTATCTACGATTTCATCAACAGTTGTTGGTTTCTTCTTCTAATTTAAAACCTAACTCAATAGTAAATTTAAATAAACTTATCTAAGGCATTGTCTTTCTTCTATCAATTTGAAAGACAATGTCTTATACTTTACATAGGATAAGATATTGAAAAATATCCAACTTTATAGGGGGTTTAAATATGAAACTAATCTTAGACTTTGATACTGGTATTGATGATGCAATGGCTATTGCACTTGCTTTGGGCGAAGAGGACGCAGAAGTAATCGGCATTACATCTGTATTTGGAAACGCTGAAGTAGACAAATGCGTGCATAATGCCTCAGCAGTATTAAAATTATTAGACCGCGAAGACATCCCAGTTTTCCGTGGCGCTTCCCACAAACTTGGGGCAAGTGAAGATTATATCCAAGAAACAGCATCTGGTATCTTCCATGGTTTAAATGGTTTAGGAAATATCGAATTACCTGCTGGTAACAATATTTCTGACCAAGACGCTATTGACTTCATTATTGAGTCTGCCAACAAATACGGTGAAGAATTAATCTTAGTGACAACAGGCCCTTTAACGAATGTCGCCTTAGCCATTCAAAAAGACTTACCTGCTATGCAAAAAATTAAAGGGATTGTTTCTATGGGTGGTGCTTTAACAGTTCCAGGAAACGTAAGCCCATTTGCTGAAGCTAACTTCTGGAAGGACTCAGAAGCGAATAACATTGTCTTTGATTCCGGTTTACGAATTAAAATCATCGGTTTAGATGTGACTTTACGTACCCTAATCACAGATACTGATATCGCCCCTTGGTTAGAAATGTCTGAAGCTGCCGAAGTATTCCATGAGATTGTGACCTATTACTTTAAGGCTTACGCAAATTCATACGAAGACCTAACAGGTTGTGCCCTACACGATCCATTAGCCGTCTCTGTTGCCCTTAAGAGTGACTGGGTGACTGGTGAAACATTCCGCATCAAGAGTTTATACGGCGAACAAGAAGGTCGTTTAGTCCAAGATCAAGCCGCCTTAAACCGCAATGAAGAACCTAATGTATTTGTGGCTTTGGGCGTTGACGCTGAAGGCTATAACAAACACTTCTTAGACACAATCGTAAAAGCATTCTAATAGCTATTCCAATACGAAAAAACCGAGCTTAGGCTCGGTTTTTTTGTTCATTATCCAATTCTTTTGCTTAAGAAAAAGCCAAGGAGTCGCCCCTTGGCTTTATGTCTGAATACTATAATAAAGCTTACGCTTCTTCAACAGTATCAGTGATTAATGCCATTGCTTTTTTCAATGCAATATCATTTTTCAACATATCTTCTGTTACAACGTTTTTAACTTCTTCAACAGTCATGCCGTAAGTTTCAGCTAATGTAGCGATTTCTTTTTCTACATCTTCAACTTCAGCAGTGATGTTTTCATCTTCAACGATTTGCTCAAGAATCAAGTTAGTTTTCACGCGAGTGTCAGCATCTTGTTCGAATTGAGTGTGTAAGTCTGCCTCAGTTGTACCTGTTAATTGGAAGTACATTTCTTTAGAAATACCTGAACGTTGCATTTCGTTTAAGTAGTGGTCCATTTGACGGTGAACTTCTTCATGTACCATTTCGTGTGGCAAATCATTAATTTCAGCATTTTCTACTGCTAAACGTAAAGCTTCTTCTTCGCGAGCTTCTTTAGCTGCAGCTTCTTTTTGATCCGTTAATTCTTTACGGTATTTTTCTTTTAATTCGTCTAAAGTTTCAACTTCTTCGTCAACGTCTTTAGCAAATTCGTCATCTAATTCTGGTACTTCTTTAGTTTTCACTTCGTGTACTTTAACTTTGAATGTAGCATCTTTACCAGCTAATTCATCTGCATGGTAATCTTCAGGGAAAGTAAGGTTAACTTCTACTTCGTCGCCTTCTTTAACACCAACTAATTGGTCTTCAAAACCAGGGATGAATGAATCAGAACCTAATTCTAATGAATGGTTTTCACCTTTACCACCTGCGAATGCTTCACCATCTTGGAAGCCTTCGTAGTCAATAACAACAGTGTCACCAGTTTCAGCAGCGCCTTCTTTTAAAGCTAATTCGCTTAAGTTAGCTTGTGCTGCAGATAAACGGTCGTTGATTTCTTCTTCAGTTACTTCAACTTCTTGTTTAGCAACAGTTAGGTTTTTGTATTGACCCAATTTAACTTCTGGTTTAGTCGCAACATATGCAATTAATTCCCAGTCAGCATTTGGCTCAGCAGATTTAATATCGAAGCGAGGTTGTGTAACAACTTCTAAACCTGATTCTTCAACAGCTTTTGTATAAGCTTCTGGTAAAACGATATTTACAGCATCTTCAATTAAAGATTGCTCACCAAACATTTTTACAAACATTTGATAGTTTACTTTCCCTTTACGGAAACCTGGGATAGATACATCCTTTTTAATACGGTTAAAAGCTTGTTTCTTAGCTTTCGCTGCATCTTCTTTTGCTACGGTAAAATGTAAAATACCTTCGTTTGTTGATGTTTGTTCATAATTTACTGACATTTAAATTCCCCTAACTCTAGTTATATTTACTAATCGATTACGTATTTATGCATAATCTTAACATCATAAAATACTACACTAAAACTGGCGAATTGTCTAGTTAATGAGCCAAAATGCCATTAATGTTATACTATAAGGGTGGATATTTCTTGTTTTTATATTAAAATCCGTGTTAAAACTATGGTATATGTCCTAACTAGGATAAAATAGAGTAAATATGGTGTCAATTTTTTGGTGCCATATTCTGAAGGAGGTCATCATGAGGTATCCCAACGGTAAAGTCTACCAATCTAAGACGAATCGTTCACTATCCGCTTCTTCTAAAGGGAAAGCAAACTTTGCCAAGCGTGGTATGAAGCTGGAGGAAATGATTAATCAAGCCAACCAGTGGTATTTATTGCGTGACAAAGCTATTATTCACAAAAAGCCAACACCAATCCAAGTTGTTTCAGTCGACTATCCAAAAAGAAGTCGCGCTGTGATAACTGAAGCCTACTATCGTACAGCTTCCACAACAGATTATAATGGTATCTATAAAGGGCACTATCTAGATTTTGAGGCTAAACAAACAAACCTTAAAACCAAGTTCCCCCTTCATAATATTCATCAACATCAAATAGATCACATGACAAATTGTGCCAATCATGGTGGGATTTGTTTTGTCCTGTTTCTATTTAAAGAAAGAAATGAAGCCTATGTTTACCCTATATCTGCCTTGTTGGAAGACTGGACTGCTTTTGTGGCCAATGACATCACTGCAATTCCATTAAAGAGAATTCAATCTGAAGGTGTCCAAGCAAACATGGGGTATCAACCCCGAATTGACTATTTAGCAGCTGTGGATGAAATGATTGCATCCCATCATCATATTTAAATAAATGTAATAGGAGTGATAAGTATGAGTCAAGATCAAAACTCAAGACGACGAAGCCAAAATAATCACAAGTCGTCTAAAAGAAATCAAGGTAAGCGAGGTAAGTCTAACCGCTCTGGTATGGCCCTTTGGAAAAAGATCCTACTTGGTGTTGTTGGCGCCGGTGTGGTAGTTGGGGTGGCCCTTTCAATCATTGCCTATTCCTGGATTTCTGATAGCCCTGCAATCACCGAAGAAGATTTGTACGGTACCATCGCATCTAGTGTATATGACAATGAAGGAAACGTTGTGTACGAAACTAGTCAAAACGATCGAATAATCGTTGACGAAAGTGATATTTCGCAAACAACATTTGATGCCGTTACTTCGATTGAGGACCAACGCTTTATGGAGCATAACGGTTTTGACCCGATTCGTATTGCAGGTTCATTTTTGGCCAACTTAAAGGCGGGGGGGATTGCACAAGGTGGTTCAACCCTAACCCAGCAATTAGTGAAGCTAACCTCTTTTTCAACTAATGAGGAAGACCAAACTTATAAACGTAAAGTCCAAGAAATCTGGCTAGCCATTCAATTAGAACAAGACTACTCAAAACAAGAAATCTTTGAGTTTTATATTAATAAAGTCTACATGGCCAACGGTGTCTACGGTATGGGGACTGCTGCTGAAGTTTACTATGGTAAGTCTTTAAGTGAGCTGTCAATAGCCCAAACTGCCCTATTAGCTGGTATGCCACAAGCACCTAACGCTTACGATCCATATTCAGATCCTGAAGCTGCTGAAGAAAGAAGAAACTTAGTACTTACAGAGATGTTGGATAATGAAAAAATTACTCAAGAGGAATACGACGAGGCAGTAGCCACACCAATTGAAGATGGTTTACAAGATATTGACACTGAGTCAACTGAACAATCTGAAACTGCAATTATGTTAGACTCTTATATCCAAGAGGTTGCCGCTGAAGTTGAGGAAGCTGGTTATGACATGTATTCAGACGGGTTACAAATCTATACGCATTTAGATATGGATGCCATGACTGAAATCTACAATACAATCGAGGATGAAGATGGTTATTATTTCACAAATGACAACATGCAAGCTGCAGCGTCATTAGTGGATACAGAAACGGGTAATATCCTTGCCCTATACGGTGGACGTAACCAAGAAGGACAATTGTCTTATAACCGGGCAACGAAATTAGAACGAAGTGTTGGTTCTTCTATTAAACCATTTGCGGACTATGCGACTGCTATAGAATATCTAAACTACTCTACCGAATCTTCTATTGAAGATGAAGAACATACTTATTCAGATGGGACAGAGATTAATAACTACGATAACCTATACCAAGGCACTATCACCCTGCGTCAAGCTTTAATCGGTTCTCGTAACATTCCAGCCTTAAAACTATTACAAGAGGTTGGTACCGACCAAGTAGATGAATTCCTACAAGGTATGGGGATTGTGTTAAATGATGGGAATGGAGTCTATGAAGCTAACTCTATCACTGGTGAGATTACGCCATTACAATTGAGTGCCTCCTATGCTACTCTAGGTAATTACGGTGAATACAACCAACCACGTGCGGTTGATTACTTTACAACTTTCGATGGTGAAGAAGTCACGATTGATTCAACAAGCACCCAAGCCATGGAAGATTCAACTGCTTATATGGTAACGGACATGTTGAAAGATAACTTTACGGATGCTTCTTATGGTTTATCTACTAATTACCATACTTCTGGATTAGCGGAAGCTGGTAAATCAGGTACGACAAACTATACCGAAGAAGAGGCTGCTGAACTCGGTGTTGATTCAAGTGCGGTACCTGATACTTGGATGTCAGGTTATACAACTGATTACGCTCTATCCATTTGGACTGGTTATGATAACCCATTCTCTACCGATGAAGTTGGCTATATTGATGGGTCAGATAGATATATTGTAAGTTACCTATACCAAGCAATTATGGGGTACCTATCTACGACTTCAGAAAATGCGGATTGGGTACAGCCTGATTCAGTACATGAAGTGAAATTAGTTAAAGATGCAATACCAGATGAATTCCCAACTAATGCAACACCATCATCACAAATCTTAACTGGTTTGGCTAACGATGACTTGTATTCAGATTACCAAGCTTGGTTAGCATCTGGAAATGCGATTGTACAATCATCGTCATCATCTTCTAGCCGTGCATCATCAAGTAGCTCAAGTTCTATTTCTAGTTCTATTTCTAGTTCTATTTCTTCTTCGTCAAGCTCAAGTTCCTCATCAGCTGAAGAATCGAGTGAAGAATCAAGTTTTTCTGACATTGAATCATCTGAATCAAGTGAGAGTGAAAGTTCTGAAGTTGAAACGCCTTCGAGTGAAGTGGAATCTTCAAGTGTTTCATCATCCACTACGCAACCAAGCGCCTCATCATCATCTAGACCAGCAGACACTGGCGACGACGAGGATGTTGAGGACGAGGAAGTAGACGAAGCTGCTTAGGACCTGAATTACCAATTAAATCAATGATATAACGATATTTTAAAAGGCCTGTGACGTTTTGTCACAGGCCTTTTCTATTCCATAAATTATATATCCCTATTAATTGTGCTTTAGAATTGAAGATACTATAATAGACTTAACTGAAAAAAAGAGGGGAAATTATGTTTGCATTAGACTACTATAACACTGTAACTATTCCATCAGCTTCACCTGACCGCCCTTATATCCCTGTTTACGCTTGGCAAAACGCTGCTCATCCAAAAGCCATTATCCATATTGTCCATGGGATGTCAGAATTTGGTGGTCGCTATAAAAAAGTGGCTGAGTCATTTGTGGACCAAAACTTTTTAGTCATCGCCCATGACCATATTGGCCATGGAGGACTAGCTAAAGAACACAACCGTTTAGGCTATTTTGGCACAAAGGATGCTGCTAAAGTCATGGTTGAAGATTTACATCGAGTTGTTCAAGCAACTAAGAAACATTATCCCGATTTACCCTATTATGTGTTAGGTCATTCAATGGGGGCATATATAACCCGTTTATATCTTGGTCAATATAGTGAGGAAGTAGACGGCGTATTATTGAGTGGGACGAACACCCATAGCCCTATTTTCGCGACAGGTGCAGCCTTAGCACCTATTTTAAATACCTTGCATCCAGATGCCTACAATTATTATATCCATCAAAAACTATTCGGTACGGGTATAACTGATGACCCTGCTGTTGCCAATGCTTTTCCAGAATATTGGTATCCGCCTAAAAATGGTGAAGATAGGGATTGGCCGCTAGTTGGCTTTGTTTTCACCAATAATGGTTTTGCAGAGTTGGTAAAAATTGCTCATAAGGCAACTTTACCCAGCTGGACCCGAAACATCCGGAAGGACTTACCAATTGCCATTATTGCTGGTCGTAACGATCCACTGATTAATGGTGGTATAGAAACCCACAAACTGGCTAAAGAATTCACCCGTTCTGGTTTTGATGATGTCACAATCATGATGTTTGAAAATCGCGGTCATGAATGTTTAATGTACGGCAATACTAGACCCGTTTACCAAATAATCAATAATTGGTTTAAGAAACAGCTAAAAACCATTCATGATTAAGTATATACAAAAAAACATGCAAAAATCGCGCCTGTCATTTTCGACAGGCGCAATTTTTTATGTAGCAATATTTTACTTTAAGTCCATTTTTCGTAGTCTTCGTCTGACATGGCTTCAACTTGCCCTAGTAAGTAACCATTACCTACTTGTGAGAAGAAGTCATGGTTTGAAGTACCGGTAGAAATACCGTTCATAACGATAGGGTCTACATCATCAGCAGTATCTGGGAACAATGGGTCAAATCCTAAGTTTTGTAATGCTTTGTTGGCATTGTAACGTAGGAAAATTTTCACGTCTTCAGTCCAGCCTAAGTCATCATAGATGTACTCGCTGTATTTTGCTTCATTTTCATATAATTCAAACAATAAGCTAAAAGCCCAGTTTTGCATGTCTTCTTGCTCTTCTTTTGATAATTGATTGAAAGCAATTTGGAATTTGTAACCAATGTAAGTACCGTGGACACTTTCGTCACGTAAAATCAATTTAATAATTTCAGCGACGTTTGGCAATTTGCCGTTACCTAAGTACCAAAGTGGTGCATAAAATCCTGAGTAGAATAAAAATGATTCCAAGAATACTGAAGCCACTTTTCTTTGTAAGTCAGTACCATTTTGGTAAATACCGTTAATACGGTTCGCTTTGTATTGGATAAATTCATTTTCCCGTGTCCAAGCAAAGATTTTATCGATTTCTTTAGGTGTGTTTAAAGTTGAGAAAATAGATGAGTACGATTTAGCATGTACACTTTCCATGAATTGGATGTTGTTGTAAACCGCTTCTTCATGTTGGGTACGGATAGATGCTTTAAGTGATTCCATACCATCTTCAGATTGCAAAGTATCTAGTAGTGTTAAACCACCAAATACTTTTCCAATCATGTCTTGTTCTCTAGATGATAATGTACGCCATGTATCTAAATCATTTGATAATGGAATACGTGTATCTAACCAGAATTGTTCTGTTAACTTTTCCCAAGTCAACTTGTCAATCATATCCTCAATATCATTCCAGTTAATAGCAATATAAGGATTTTCATTAAAATTCGTCATGTGTGTTCCTTCCTTATTCCAAGTGCAATCGATTAAACAGTACAGCTTTCACAGTAGTTTGCGCCAACTTCTTCGTTGTTATCTGTGAATGTACGTACGTAGTAAATAGATTTGATGCCACGTTTCCATGCGTAACGACGCAAGATATTTAAATCACGTGTCGTCATTTTGCTTGTACGCCCTTCTTTCCAAGGGTATAAACCTGCAGGAATATCTGAACGCATGAATAAGGTTAAACTCATACCTTGATCAATATGTTGTTGAGCAGCTGCATAAATATCGATAATACGACGGTTGTCGATATCGTAAGCAGATTGGTAATAAGGTAGAGTCTTATTGTTTAAGAATGGTGCTGGATAATAAGTCTTACCAGTTTTCTTTTCTTGACGCTCTTCAATCAATTGGATGATTGGGTGTAAACTTGAGCTTGTTTCATTAACGTAAGAAATTGAACCAGTAGGCGCAACTGCTAAACGGTTTTGGTGGTATAAACCATGCTCTTGAACGGCAGCTCGTAAGGCTTTCCAGTCTTCTTGAGTTGGGATGTGAATACCTTCAAATTGTGCTGCAACTCTTTCAAATTCAAACGTTGTTTCTTCATTGATGTATTTGTCAAAATATTCACCCGTCGCATATGTTGAGTTTTCGAAGTTTTCGAAAGTGACACCACGTTCTTTAGCGATTCTGTTAGACGCTACTAAAGTATAGTAGTTTAACAATAAGAAGTATTTGTCTGTAAATTCAATCGATTCTGGTGAACCATAGTGCATTTCATTTAAGGCAAAATAAGTATGTAGACCCATTGCACCTAAACCGATAGTATGTGCTAAGTCGTTACCTTTTTTAATTGAAGGTACTACGTCAATAGCTGATGCATCTGTGACATATGTTAAACCACGAACCATTGTATCAACTGATTTACCAAAGTCCGGTGAATGCATTAAGTTGTTGATATTTGTTGAACCTAAGTTACATGAAATATCTGTACCTAATTCTTCAAATGTTTGATCGTTGTTGATAATTGAAGGACGTTGTACTTGTAAAATTTCCGAACACAAGTTACTCATAACAATTGTCCCGTCAATTGGGTTTTGGTCATTTACAGTATCGATGTTGATGATGTAAGGATAACCAGATTCTTGTTGCAATTTAGAGATATCGTCTTCTAAATCGCGCGCACGGATCTTAGATTTCTTGATTTCAGAGTTGTTTACCAAGTTGTCATACTCTTCTGTAATGTTGACATAGGCGTAAGGTTTACCATAAATACGTTCAACATCGTAAGGGCTGAATAAGTACATCATTTCGTCTTTTTCTGCTAATTCGTAGAATTTATCAGGTACAACTAGACCTAATGATAAAGTCTTCACACGGATTTTTTCATCAGCGTTTTCTTTTTTCGCAGATAAGAATGAAACAACATCTGGATGGAAGACGCTAAGGTAAACTGCACCTGCACCGTTACGTTGCCCTAATTGATTAGAGTAAGAGAAAGAATCTTCTAATAATTTCATGACTGGAATGATACCTGAAGAAGCATTTTCAATTTTCTTAATTGGATCTCCGGCTGCACGAATGTTTGTTAGGTTAACCCCAACCCCACCACCTAAACGTGATAGTTGAAGTGCTGAGTTGATTGTTCGACCAATCGAGTTCATGTCATCAGTTGCTTGGATTAAGAAACATGAAACCAATTCACCACGACGTTTACGACCTGCATTTAGGAAGGTAGGTGTCGCTGGTTGGTATCGTTGGTTGATCATTTCATCACGTAAGTCGCTCGCTACTTGCTCGTCACCATTCGCTAAATATAAAGCTGTAAATACGATACGGTCTTCGTAACGCTCTAAATAACGTTTACCGTCGTTTGTTTTAAGTGCGTATTGCGTATAGAATTTGTAGGCACTCATAAATGATTTGAAACGGAATTTGAAGTCATACGTTTCTTGCATTAAACGTTTGACAAATTCACGGTCGTATAAATTCAAGAAGCCTTCTTCTAAGTAGTCATGTTCAACTAAGTAGTCGATTTTTTCATCTAAAGTATAGAAGAACACGGTATTTGGGTTAACGTGCTCTAAAAAGTAAGCCCGTACCGCTTCTTTATCTTTCTCGATTTGAATTTTTCCGTCTAGTGGACGGTTAACTTCGTTATTCAGCTTGAAATATGTAATTTCTTTTTCTTGTACTACTGCTTTAGGTTGGTCCAATTTCATTCACCTTTTCTTTCATAATTGTTACATCGTTCACATTTCCCTGGAATTCAAAAGTTAACAGCAAAGGTACATTATACGCTTCTGCTAGATCTTTTGCAGTAAAACAATAGAGTTCATTGAAATTTAAATTTCCTGAACCGCAAACACCTTTTAAATACGTTAGGTTATGGCCAGTTTCAATAAAATCATTTAGTATTTCGGTCACTTCAATATCATAAGTTGGAGCAATCACGATATAGGGTTCGTTAATTTCTTGAAAAGCATTATCCATTGTAATTCTCAGGCTATCCATTTCAAGTTTATTTACAAACTTTTGTGTCTGTCCGGTTAGGGACATGTACACAATTTTCACATCACATTCCTCCCATTCAAAAAAAAAAACGACACCACTACATGTAGTGGTGTATTTCTGTTACATATAACTATATATGGTTCATTCTGTAATTTCAACTATTTAAGACCGGTATAGTTTCAGGAAAAAATAAACACATCCTGATAGCCAGACGTTATTATAAAATACAATCATCAGTCTAAGCCAACAATTAAGGCAATTCATCTGAAGCTTAAATAATTATTCGGGCCTTTTTTGCCCACAAATAAATCTTTTGCTTGAAAATTTTATTTTAAATTATGAGATAATTTATACAAAAAATGTTTTAAGTCTATTTTTTGCAAATCTATTATTACAAATTAACTACAGAAAATCCATTTGACTTGCTTTTAACCATCTACAAATGTAAACTAAAATTGATTCAATCATCTGATATCGACTACTGAAAGGAGTCAGCGATGACAAGTAATATTATCCAAGAAAAAAGACAAGACTTCCAAGATGTTTCCGCTGCTGAGTGGGAAGTCATGCGGGTCGTATGGGCGCAAAAAGAAACGAATTCCCGCACCATTATCGCCTCGTTAGAGGACAAAAAAGATTGGAAAGCCGCAACGATTAAGACCTTAATAGGCCGCCTAACTAAAAAGAACTGGCTAGAAACGACTAAAAACGGTAAATCATTTATTTACCGCCCGGCAATCGATGAAGACACTGCCTTAGAAAACCAAGCACAGACCCTATTAAATGGTTGGTGTAATACCGATGCTGACAAGGTGATTTCTGCACTTATTCAAGCCTCTGTATTAGACGATAAGATGAAGGATAATATCCTCAATGCCCTAGACCAAGCCACTTACGTTGACCATGTTACTTGTAATTGTACGCCCGGTCAATGTATCCACCATCCAGAAACCCATTAATCACCTATTCTGACACTCGCCAATCAATTGGTGTCCGCCCTGATTTTTCCAGCAATTCATTTGCCTTGGAAAATGGCTGAGTCCCGAAAAAGCCACGTGAGGCAGATAAGGGACTCGGGTGCACTGAACTTAGAATATAATGTTTATTTTCATCAATTAAAGTAGCTTTGGCCTTTGCTGAATTGCCCCATAAAATAAAAACAATGGGTTCAGGGGCTTGATTTAAGGCACTGATAGCCGCATCGGTTAAAACTTCCCATCCTTTACCTTTGTGGGCATTAGCGCTAGAATCTGGCACAGTTAAAACTGCATTCAATAATAAAACACCCTGGTCAGCCCACTCTCTTAAATCCCCATGACTAGCAGGTTCGATATCTAGATCTGCCTGCAGTTCTTTATAGATATTTCTTAAAGAAGGTGGAATCTTCACACCTTTGTTGACTGAAAAACTCAATCCTTGCGCTTGACCTAGTTGATGGTAGGGATCTTGTCCTAAGATGACTACTTTCACTTGGTCAAATGGCGTATGCTCAAAAGCTGCATAGATATGATTTTGGTCTGGGTAAACCGGGCCTTTTTCATATGCTTGTATTATAAAATCTTCGAGTCGTTTAAAATTCTCAGACTCTAATACTGGCGCTAATTCTTTGGCCCAGTCACTTGGTATCTTCCCTAATCGTGTCATGCTTTTCGCTCCCCTCTTCTTTATAGTCCATTTTTCATTATAACATGGATGAGGTCTTTTGTAATTTACTGCCTAGTCAAACCCCTGGTTAGATTAGGATGGTATCTGTTTTTCCATGCACCGTTTGACTAGTGAATTTAAATTGACCATGGTAAACTGAGTTTAACTTAATTTAGATAGGAGCTTACAAATGATTGAATTGATTGTTTCAGATATGGATGGCACCTTGTTGGACGAAAATATGGATATTCCACAAGCAAATATTGATGCGATTATGCATACGTATAATAAAGGGATTCCATTTGTTGTATGTACTGGCCGTAATTTTACCGAAGCTAAAGTTAAATTGGATGAAGCGGGTATCCGTTGTCCGATTATCGGATTGAACGGCTCAATCCTTTTTGACAGAAATGGAAAAGTAGAATACGAAGTGGATATCGATGATCAAACTGCCCTTGATATCCTGGATAAAGGCTATGAAGCGGGTTTTTATATGGAGGCCATGACCAGTAAAAATGTCTACTCATCTTCATTAGAGCAACGTATTCTTGCAATTACGGAACTGATTCACGAGATGAATCCGGAAATGTCATTAGAAGAAGCGAGAACGCGCGCAACACAATCGAATGAGGTAACAACTATCGATTATCGTGATGATTTAAGAACTTTGATCACTGAAGAAGGTCAACCCATTATAAAGATTACATTTGTCGATGCAGACCCTGAAAATACGATTAAACCATTAGCGGCAGAACTAGGCGATAAATATCCTGATACCCATATTACCTCATCATTTAAGTACAATATTGAAATCAACCATGCTGATGGGACTAAGGGTAAGGCTATTGAAAAATACTGTCAAGAGCATGGTTACCACCTCGATAATGTCGTAACAGTTGGGGATAATTTTAACGACGTGTCTATGCTAAAAGCAGCTGGTTATTCGTTCGCAATGGCCAATGCAGAACCGGAAGTGAAATCATACGCTAAATATGAAACAACTAGTAATTACGACGGTGGCGTGGCGAATGCCATTTACCAGTCACTGAAAATGGCTGAAAACGACTGAAATAT
>NZ_JBOEQF010000020.1:0-20784 GCF_050689315.1 Aerococcus sp. L_32 | reverse complement strand
ATACACATGGTTAGCAAATTTTGTTACTAAGTATAATTGCTTGTCGCCTAGATATGCCATGAAGGCGTCTAGATTCGCATGGTAAGTAATATCTACAGCATTCCAATAGTCCAACCCAGCACGTTTTAAATGCTTGTCATCTGTTTTAAATCCTAAAGGCTCAATCAAATGTAAGTGGGTATCAGTCGCTGCACAGGTACGAGCAATATTTCCTGTATTTGCTGGAATTTCTGGTTCAAATAATACAATATGGTTAGTCATTCTGTCGCTTCTTTCTATATAAATACTGTTTTCGTTTCGTATACGAAACCAAATGGCTTCTTTCACCATTGATTATATCATATTTGAAAGATATTCGGCCCCTTCCAGTGATTGTCTTTATTGGCTTTGTATCTACACCAACAGCAAATTTTGTTATGATATTCATTAGGAAAAAAGAAAAATCATCGCCATTATATGCAATTTCATCTAAATCGGTTTGAAAGGATTGACTATGAAAGACAATAAAAAACACACTAGTACGACCAATTGGGGGGTAGTCTTTGTGATGGCTGGCGCCATGACTGCGACCTTAATCGGTTCAGGTTTTGCGACCGGCCAAGAAATTATGCAATACTTTGTAGCCCACGAATGGACAGGTATTTTAGGAGTCATCGTCACCTTCCTAACAGTAGGCTTTTCAAGCGATGCCTTCTTTAAAGCAGGTTTAGCCAGTAAAGAAAACCTTAATAGTCCAAATGACGTCTTCAAAGTATTTGCCGGTGATACAATCGGTGGCTTATATAAATACATCGCCTTAATCACCCTATTTTTAACCTATGCCGTAATGGTTGCCGGCGCGGGTGCCACTATCCAACAACAATTTGGTGGCCCCGTATATATAGGATCTGGTTTCATGTATATTGCTTCCGCCTTAACCGTGATGTTGGGTATGGACAAAATCACCAGGATTTTAGGAAATATTGGCCCGACGATTGCCGGTTTTGCCATTGTTTTAGGTTTACTTAGTTTATTCACCAATAACGGTGACCTTGATCAAGCTTCTGTTATGGTCCAAAATGCTGTAGCTTCAGGCACTATTCAAGCTGCCTCAGGAAATTGGTTGGTGTCCGCTTTAAACTATGTGGGCTTGATCATTATGTTGAACGCTGGTTTTATTGCTCAAATTGGTGTTCAAGCCAATAACCAGACAGAAACGAGGGCAGCAGCTCTTTTCTCATCTGGGATCTATGCCCTAGGAATTTTCATCTTGTACATGGCTTTTATGGGGGCATTCTCATTGATTGCGGGTGCACAAGTACCGACTTTAACCATCGCTAACCAACTTCATCCATGGCTTGGCTATGCCTTCATCGTGATCATCCTATTGGCGATTTACTCGACGGTTGTGTCCATGTTGTGGAATGTTGCAGCGTCAGTTACGATTGATGGAACGACTTGTAATAAAGTGGCCGCGGCCGTTTTAGGTTTCATCGCAACTGCCATCGGCTTGTTTCTACCTTTTGACCAACTTGTTAATGTCGTCTATGTGGTGGCAGGCTATTTCGGGATTATCTTCTTATTGATGATGATTTGGCGGGCTTTAACTAGACTATTGGCCAAATAATAGGTAAATTTGGGAATTGTTCTTTTCGTGGTATAATGTTCTTGATACGAACATTAAATAGAAAGAAGGATGTTTACATGCAGATTGGTATACCAAGAGAGATTAAGGCGCAAGAGGACCGCGTTGGTTTAACGCCTGGTAATGTACGAACTTTGGTCAATAATGGTCACGAAGTATTGGTTGAAGCGGGTGCTGGTGACGGCGCGGGCTTTACAGACAGTGAATATGCTGCAGCTGGCGCGCGCATTGAAAATCAACCAGCAACAATTTGGGCCAGCGAGATGGTTATCAAAGTCAAAGAACCGCTAGCGTCTGAATACGACTACTTCCACGAAGGCTTGATTCTGTTTGCCTACTTCCATTTAGCACCAGAACTTGAACTAACTGACGCCCTGTTAGCCCATAAAGTGACGGCTATCGCCTACGAAACCATGGTGGAAAATGGCAGCCTGCCCCTACTAACACCTATGTCTGAAGTTGCTGGACGAATGGCTATCCAAATTGGTGCCCATTATCTGGAAAAACAAAACGGCGGTTCTGGAATCTTACTTTCAGGTGTACCAGGTGTTGCATCCGGTCACATCGTTGTCATTGGTGGTGGTACCGTTGGTTACAACGCAGCCAAAGTAGCTGTTGGCATGGGCGCTCGCGTAACGATTTTAGATGTCAATACTGGTCGCCTTGCCCAACTAGAAGACATCTTAAATGGCAAAGTTACTACCCTAATGTCCAACGAAGAAAATATCCGTCAAGTCCTCAAAGACGCGGATGTTGTCGTTGGATCTGTATTAGTCACTGGTCGTCGTGCGCCAGTACTCGTGTCCGAAGAAATGGTTCAGACCATGAAAGCTGGATCAGTATTGGTAGATATCGCCGTTGACCAAGGTGGTAACTTTGAAACCACCCACCCAACAACCCACCAAGACCCAGTCTATGTAAAACATGGGGTAACCCACTACACAGTAGCCAATATCCCGGGTGCAGTACCACGTACCTCAACATTGGCCTTAACAAACGCCACAATGAAATTTGCCAACCAAATCATTAACCAAGGTGTAGAGGCAGCTGCCAAAAACAGCGAAACTATTCTAACAGGCATCAACACCTACCAAGGTCACCTGACCCACGAAGGCGTAGCCGAATCACAAAACCTTGACTACACACCAATCCAAGACCTACTAAACAAATAAATTAAAGCTGTTATCAGCAACAAAAAACCGCCATTTCTTAAAAGAATAGCGGTTTTTTTGTTATCGATAAATTTGATTAAGCTTGCAAATCCTATTAACACTTCTTGTAAGATAGATATGTATCACAAAACGCTTTTGACCATTATTAAACAGTTAGGCAAGATATCAGCATCACACGTGTGACATAGCGTTGAAAGCAATCTTACGTTTCAGATGTTCATTTTTAAAATTGCCCCTGCTTATTCAAGACGGAACATAGTCGTTGAACACAAAGAACTAGCACAATCAATTGCAAATACTTCTATATAAAAGGAAGATATTTTTAGCATGCACATTAGACATTACAAACTGTTTATCAAAAGTCTAACGTGCAAATACAGCAGTTCTTTTCAGGAAGTTTTGCGTTCTTTCTTCTTGAGTGTGATCAAATACGTCTTCAGGTGTCCCTTGTTCAACAATGACGCCATTTTCCATAAAGATGACTCTATCCGCAACTTCATAAGCAAATTGCATTTCATGGGTCACAATGACTAAAGTAGACCCGCTTTGGGCTACATCTTTAATGACTTCCAGGGTTTCCCCTACTAATTCTGGGTCTAAGGCCGATGTTGGTTCATCAAATAGAATAACTTCTGGGTTCAGGGCTAAAGCACGCGCTATCCCCACCCGTTGTTGTTGCCCACCTGAAAGTTCATGTGGATAGTGGTCCTCTTTCCCTTCCAAGCCAACCTTAGCTAAGAGGTCACGCCCTTTTTCTGTCGCTTCTTTCTTAGGCACTTTACGAGCAATCACTAAACCTTCAATGACATTTTCTAAAGCCGTCCGGTTTGAAAATAGTGCATATTGTTGGAAAACCATAGCCGTTTTCTTACGAATATCTAGAATTTCTTTCTTAGAAACTTTTTCAAAGTTTACTTGTTGGTCACCAATTTTCAGATACCCTTCATCCGCACGCTCTAAAAAGTTTAGGCAGCGAAGGAAGGTGGTCTTCCCTGAACCAGATGGGCCAATAATTACGACCACCTCCCCTTGGTTAATGGTTAAATCGATCCCTTTAAGGATTTCATTTTGATCAAATTTTTTGTGGATGTTTTCAACTTGTATCATAGAGCACTTCCTTTCACAAATTTTCTGGTGTAGTTGCGTTCAAATAATTGCGATACTTGTTCCACTGTAATCGATAGCGCCCAATAAATAACGGCTGCTGCGATATAAGATTCTAGGAAGGTATAGCTTGTTGTCGCTGTAATTAAAGCCCCGTTCAAGACATCGACCACTGAGACCAAGGATACCAATGAAGATGCCTTGATTAAGACGATTAATTGACTACAAATCATGGGTAATGCGATGGGGATCATTTGTGGGAAAATGACCCGGGCAATGGTTTGAAATTGGGTTAAACCAATGGATGCCGCTGCATCCCATTGGTCTTTTGGAATGGCAGATAAGGCACCACGAAAAATCTCCGAAAGGGAAATGGTTGCCGTGAAACTAAGGACAAAAATGCCAATGTATTCACGGTTGATATCTGAAAAACGTATCGGCAAGCTTAAGCTAGTGGCTACTTGATCGAACAAGTCTGAGAAAAGTAGGTAAGCAACCATTAAACTTAGAACAATTGGTACCCCTTTTCCAATGGTAATTAAAGCAGCGAGAAATTTGCTTAAGACGGGCACTTGGAAGAAACGTGCCAGTGCGATGAGTAGGCCAAAGATCATCCCGATGAATAAGGGAATGAAGGCCAAGCGTAAGGTGACTGGGATAAATGGAACGGCTGCTTTAAAGGCTTCTGCTATTGCTGTAAAATCGATGGGCATTGTGGCGCCCTCCTTTCTTTATTCGGTGTAGTCAGCGCCAAGGATTTCAATGGAAAGATCTGATAAGGTCCCTTCTTCTCGTAATTCTTTGATAGCCCCGTCTACGGCTGTTTGTAATTCTTCATCACCTTGTTGGAAGACGTAGTAGATACCAGCAGTTTTTAGGGCTTCATCTGAGGCTTGTAGGTTGATATCGAATTGTTCGTTGTATTTATCAACGTCAAATTTTGTCAAAATGGCTGCGTCTGCTGTTCCATTTTGTAGACCAGAGACCAATAATTCACCATTCACTTCACTGTAGACAATTTCTATAGCATCGTCATTTTCAGCGTTATAGGTCTCTAAAATATTGGCTACCTCGCTAGCTGGGGATGCAAATACCTTTTTGCCTTTAAGGTCATCTAAAGATTGGTAAACTTGACCGGTAGATTCATCGGCTGCGATATGGTGGGCGTAATTGTTGTAGGCTTCTTCCCCGTATAGGTATTTGGCCCCGCGCTCGTCGTTATAAGCGTAGTTGTGGGCTGCAAGTTGGACCTTGTCGGCTGAAAGTGAGGTTAGGATATTTTTGAAGTCCATAGACTCATATTCAAAGTCGTATTGGTCTAACTTTTCGTCCACTGCCCGCAAGACTTCAATATCATAACCTTGTAAGTCTTCATTTTCATCTAGGTAAACAAAGGGTTGGTAAGCATTTCCTGTTCCCACAATAATGGTTTCTGCATCTGGATTAGCTGTGGCTTCTTCATCAGTTGCTTCAGCTGATCCGCAAGCTGCTAGTAAAAAGGCTGAGGCAATACCCGTAAATATAAACTGTTTTTTGAATCTTCCTTGTATCATTTTCTTCATATTCTAAATCCCACTTTCTCACTTTTATTGTGTATAATCATCGCCTAAATATTCGATGGATAATTCTGCTAAAGTTCCTTCATCAATCAACTCTTGGACAGCGCCATCAACGGCTTGCTGTAATTCTTCATCGCCTTTTCTATATAAGAAATTGGCTTTTGAACCACTAACTGGTTCTTCTGAGATGGCCAAGTTGGCATCGAATTGTTCGTTGTATTTGTTACCGTCATATTCTTTCAGGATTCCTGCATCAGCCGTACCGTTTTGTAGGCTGGAGATAAAGATTTCACTACCACCTTCGTTATAGACGATGTTGATTTGTTCATCTTTTCCGTGTTCGCTATTGTATTCTTCAACGACATGGGCTTCGTTAGCTCCTGGTGAGGCGATCACATTTTTCCCTTGTAGGTCGTCTAAACTGTTGTATTCGCCCTCACCTTCAATCGAAATAATATGTAAGGTGATATTGTTATAGCCAACTTCACCAAAGAGGTATTTTTCCGCTCGTTCATCATTGAATTGGTATTGGTGGGCCGCTAAATCAACTTTCCCAGCTTGTAGGGAAGTCAAGATATTCTTGAAGTCTGACGACTCGTATTCAAAGTTATATTGGTCTAATTTTTCATCGACGGCCTTCAAAACGGCCACGTCATAACCATCTAATTCGCCATTTTCATCTAAGTAAACAAAGGGTTGGTAGGCATTCCCAGTCCCAACAACAATCGTTTCTGCATCCGGATTGGTCGCCGTTTCTTGGTCGTCTTCTGAAGCATCCGCATTCCCGCAAGCCCCAAGTAATAAGGCTGAGGCAATACCCGTTAACACAAACCGTTTTTTAATTTTATTGCCAAAAATTTTCTGCATATTGTGCTGTCCACCTTTTCCATTTCTATTTGGTGTAATCGTCACCTAAGTATTCAACCGATAATTCTGCCAAAGTCCCGTCATCAATCAACTCTTGTAAGGCACCGTCAACAGCCTCTTTCAGCTCTTCATCAGCCTTGTCATACAAGAAGTAGGTTTTTGATACCGAAATCGGTTCAGAGGCAATTTCTAAGTTGGCGTCGAATTGTTCATTGTATTTGTTGGTGTCGTATTTAGTTAAGATTCCTGCATCAGCGGTCCCGTTTTGTAAACCTGAAATAAAGATTTCATTGGCACCTTCGTTATAAATAATGGAGATTTGTTCATCTGCATTTTCATGTTCACTGTTATATTGTTCCAATAAGTAAGCCACGTTAGATCCTGGTGAAGCGAATACTTTCTTACCTTGTAGGTCATCTAAAGTTGCATAATGCTCGTCACCTGCAATGTTGACAATATATAGGGTATAGTCGGTATAGCCCACTTCCCCGTACAGGTATTTCTCCGCTCGTTCATCATTGTATTCATATTGGTGGGCCGCTAAATCAATCTTCCCAGCTGACAATGAGGTCAAGATATTCTTGAAATCAGATGACTCATATTCAAAACTGTAGTCGTCTAATTTTTCGTCAATCGCATCAAGGACAGCCACATCATATCCTGTTAATTCACCATTTTCATCTAAGTAAACAAATGGTTGGTAGCCATTCCCTGTCCCAACGACAACTGTCTCTGCATCTGGATTAGAGGATGCTGCTGCGTTTTCATCCGTTGCTTCAGCTGACCCGCAAGCTGCAAGGACTGCTGTTGCTGCAAAAGTTAATAATCCCCATCGTAAAAAAGTTGGTTTTTTCTTCATTAGTAGGTCTCCCCTTTTCCACTTTTAAGTGTATATGTATTAAATAGTTCATCATTTTTAATTAAAATCTCTGGATCAAGTCCAGCTTGTGCCACTTCTGTTTTCGCTTTCGATTGGAATTGGAATCGTTTGGTTAACCAAGCAAATACCCGCTCCAAGACGATAGATAAGACGATGAAGATGATGGCTGCCACGAAATACCCTTCAAGCGACCGATACGTTAAGGCTGCTAGGGCCCGTACCTTCCCAATCACATCGATAACTCCTAGTGAGAAGGCCAGTGACGTGTCTTGTAATAGGCTAACGATCATGGTTCCTGTAGCAGGAATGGCGATTCGTACTGCTTGTGGCAAAATGATTCGGCGGTAGGTTTGCAGTTTGGTCAAGCCAACAGAGGCTGCCGCTTCTTTTTGGTCGGTTGCGACACTTGAAATCGCTGACCGGAAGATTTCTGAGAAAAAGGCCGCCGTACTCAAACCGTATGTAATGTAAACATAGTCAATCTTTTCGATATTGGCTAAAGCCGTAAAGACAATCGGTAGCCCGTAATAAATTAAGAACAATTGCACTAGAATTGGCGTACCTCTGATGAAAGACACGAACACCTGACTAATTTGTGACAAGACTGGCACTTTTTCAATTCTCACAAAAGCAATGGCCAAGCCGAGTACCATTCCGACTGCAGTGGCAACTGCCACAATGGCTAGTGTCGTAGGGAGTGCGGATAATATTTTCGGGAAAAAGGATACAACATATTCCCATTTAAAAAATTCTGACATGAGTTTTTTCCTCCTATTTGTTGGAACTGTTTAGTCGGCTATTCAGCCATCACTATCATTTCATTCACTAAAATTTCAAATCATTAAATGGTCAAATCTTGGTACTCATAATAAGGTGCTTCAACCCGAAGGACGCTTTCATCAAACCGTTCGGGAATCAAGACCTTATACAAGGAAACCCCGATATCATTCGAATCTTCTCTTGTGCCTAAGACTTGGTAGCCATTTCTCAAATACATATCCAGTAACCATGGATGTCTCTTACCAGAAGTTCCTAAGACATAGGCTGGTGCTTTTAAGGTTTTCACCAAGAATTCCTCTTCCACTTGTTTCAGGAATTTCTTCCCGATCCCTTGTCCCTTAAATTCGTTCGCGGTCGCAAACCACCACAAGAAAGGATAATGTGAAATGGGGCTGTTATTTTCCCAGGGTTGTCGAATCGTGATGGTTGAAATTAACTGGTCATCCCGCTCTAAGACTAAAGCAATCCCCGTTTCAATATTTTCAGTGACCGATTCTAACGTAGCGTTTGTTGACGGCCAATCAATACCTAAATCCTTCACCTCTTGGAATGACTCTTGAATAAGAGCTAAATATGCTGGTGCGTCCTCTTTAGTAGCAATTCTTATACGATCTTTTCCCATCTTGCTTCCTCCTTAATAACCTCATGGCCGATACGGCTGGTAAATCTATAAAGTTGTTCATCTATTCGATTGGTTACACTGTCTTCGATAATAAAATCTCTACCATCTTTCACAACTTGGTCTTGCGTCGCAAAGGTTGACTGTAACAATTCTTCTGTACCCAGTTCTTTCAAGACAGGCTCCAAAGCATACTGTAGGGCCAACAAGTGGTGTTTTGATCCACCTAATCCCAAGCCATAAACCACCTTGTCCTGCAGCGCCTTTGGCGGCAATACATCAAGATATGCCTTTAAAATCCCTGAGTAGCTTCCTTGAAAGATTGGCGTAAATACCAAAACCCCATCTGAATTCAATACCTGTTGGTTGACCGCTTGAAGCGTCTTATCCGTATAGTCCGCCGTCATCAAAGCTTCAGCTGGTAACATATGGACTTGAATCACCTGCGTTTGAATCTTATATTCGAATAACACCTGCTGGGCATAGGCCACCAGACCATTCAGTCGTGAAGATAATGAATTTGCGCCTACAATTAAAGTTACTTTTGTCATATCTTTCCCTCTTTCTTTGATGATTGCTTTCATTGATTTCATACATCTAGACATTTTTTTAAAACAAAAATCCCTCCCTAATAAACAACCCTGTCTATTAAGAAGGGGCGATTGGTTAACGATCGCGGTGCCACCCTTATTCAAATTGCCCTCGCGAGCAATCTCTTATCCAGTAAATACCTTACATACTGAAAGAAATAACGGTCCCACCCGTCTAACCAGCTTTCACTGACTAGATGCTCAGAGCTCATTTTCATTACCGGTAAACATCTGATTTCACCAAATTCAGACTCGCTGTCGATTACCTGCATAACTACTCTACTCATCAAAGCAATTGGTTATAAAAAAGATTTGCAACTTTTGCTTGCAGTAAATTTAACAAATCTCATGCATCTGCATCAATATTACTGCCTAGGAAAAACAATCAATGAATTCACTTTCGTCTGATCGCCTTTTTTTGAAAAAAGGACAAAACCCTTTATCCCTCTTAGGTTTTCATCTGATTATCATCTTCTTTTAATCGTTAACCGCTATCATCACTGATATAGAAGTGGCAAAAATAGCGATCAAAAAAGGGCACATAAAATACAATAATTGTATTCCATGTACCTTTTAAGCAAATCTTATTCATTAAAAAACACCCTAATATCAGTATTTGTCAGACTTTGGACAAAAAACTTGATAAACTTTTCCGGTTATCATTTGACCTCAATAAGCGATCAATAGTAAGCACCTATCAAAAAATGACCTAAAAAAAGACATGACCAATTGATGATCACGCCTATGTTACAAAATATTTGTTTCTCATAATTGAAGAATGCCTTGAACAATAATATGTAACGTGCCATTAATAGCTTTTACTTATTAAGTTAGCCTATTAATCTATACTAGAAAGAGTTTCAGACTGACCTTACCTAGCATGCCTTAGCAGTGAAGATGGATGGTCTGATATACAACATTTCTGTTAGGAATTTACTCCTTACAGAATGAGTAATCAGCCAAGGAATTAGACCTAGGCTAATTCCGGTTGTACTACTTTTTAGAGCTATGATAGGTAAAGTGTAAACCGAATGCTTCCTTAATTTTTTAATTACTAATTCACATTATTCTGCAGATGGATTTTCGAAGGCTGGTTCTAAGTGACCACTTGCAGCTAGTTCATCTAAATAGTCATAGACTTCTTGTGAGGTAAAGGCTGCTTTCAATGCTTGTATTTTTTCTGAATCTGCATTGCCTTCACGAGTTACGATTTGTAAGGCAAAACGGTTAGAATCATCTTCTTCAAGGAATAACGCCTCTTCCGGTGTTAAATCAATTTCTGAAATATAAGTTGGGTAGTTAAAGACTAAGTCCACACCATCTTGATACGAAGCATTTAAATTCAACAAGTCGACATGGGTAAAGTTTAGGTTTTTGTCATTTTCCGTAATATCATCAACTGTTACAAAAGTTTCATCCGGTACGTCAATCAAACCTTGAGCGTCTAAAATATGTAAAGCACGCGCTTCATTGGTCATATCACTTGGAATAGCCACTTCTGCGCCATCTTCAATATCCTCAATACTTTCATATTCTGGTGCATAGAAACCAACGACAGCATTGTAAATCGGTTGAATAGCTACTAAGTCACCGTTACGTTCTTCATTGAAAACTTCCATGAACGGCTCATGTTGGGCAAATGAGGCATCTGCTTCATCATTTAAAACCGCTTCGTTGTATTGAATATTATCGGACACTTCTACCAATTCAATTGTGTATGGTTCTTCTACCACTTTAGCAGCCAATTCCACGATATCAGTCATTGGTGTCGTATGAGACGCCACTTTGATTACTGTATCTTCACTTGACGCTACTGATTCGGTCGCCGTTGACTCAGCGCTTTCACTCCCGTTCCCACATGCCGCAAGCACCAAACCTGCTGATAATACCCCTGTAAACAATAAACCTTTCTTCATACGTCTTACCTCCAAATTTTTTTGTAAAAAGATTACCTTATTTTAAGCTGGCGCTAACTTAAGGAAAATAAAGCTATTTTCCAATGAGTTATGCCTCAACAACCACTAACTTAACGGTGGTCGACTTTCTTAGCTAGTTTAAGTCCTAACCACTGACAAACCTGTACGATCACAATAATCAAAACGATAGCCGTGTACATCATGTCGGTTTCATAACGCTGGTAGCCATAGCGAATGGCGAAGTCACCAATACCCCCTCCGCCGACAACCCCCATAATGGTCGAATAGGAAATGAAGGACACAAATGCCGTCGTATAGCCAATAATTAAGGACGATTTGGCTTCAACGAAGAGGAACTTGGTCACCAATTGCCAAGTGTTGGCCCCTAAAGCATCGGCCGTTTCAAGAACACCGCGGTCAACGTCCAGTAAAGACTGCTCAACAAAGCGGGCATATAGTGCGATGGCAATCACCATCATTGGAAAGGATGCCGCCACTGGGTCCCCTGTCGCTCGGCCGTAAGTCGCTCGAATCAGAGGTTGCATAGAGACAACCAATAGTAAAAATGGGAATGACCGGATAGTGTTGATGATAAAGGATAAGACCTGATAGACCAGCTTATTTTCTCTTGGATTGTCCTGATCGGTTAAGAATAAAATTGTTCCTAGAGGTAGGCCTAAAATAATTGCTGCCAGCATGGCAAAACTCATCATAATCCCTGTTTCACCAAGACTTTCAATGATATAGGGTAGAAATTCGATCAACCGTTGGCCATATTCTTGTAGGTTATTCATTGCCTTCAAGCACCTCCAATACATGGTCAGCGTAAGACTGGTTTCCGTCTGAAGCAGCCTGGATACCTGGCTTAACTGTTACTACTTGACTGACTTGTCCTTTTTCTAAAATGGCAGCCCGTTGGCATAATGCCTTAATGACTTCAAGCTCGTGGGTCACCACAATCATGGTCATAGGATAGGCTTTATGGGCAGCTTTTAATACTTTCACAATCTCGCCTGTAGTTCGGGTATCCAAGGATGATGTCGGTTCATCGGCCAACAAGATTTTCGGGCGGGTAATTAAGGCTCGAGCAATCCCCACTCGTTGTTTTTGACCACCTGATAATTGACTTGGGTAGTGGTCTTTTTTATCTGCTAAACCCACAAAAGCCAAGACCTCATCCACGGTTAAGGGATCATCGTACTTGTGCAAACTTAAGGGTAAGGCAACATTTTCGCCCACTGTTTTATTGTTTAATAGGTTAAATTGTTGAAAGACCATACTGATGTCTTTTCGAAATGCCCGCAAGTCTTTCCCAGTTAAGTCATTGACTAGGACATCATCTACTAGAACTTGTCCAGAGCTGGGCTTTTCTAGGGCATTGATAAACCGCAACAAAGTCGATTTGCCAGCCCCACTTTCACCAACTAAGCCAAATATTTCTCGATATTGAATATTTAAGCTTACTTGGTTTAACGCTTGTATGCGGTTACTACCATTGATGAATTCTTTGGCCACTTGCTTAAATTCTATCATATATCTCGTCACCTTCTTCTATATCATGTGTACCATATTAACAACATTTTACGTTGGTGTCTAGCCCATTTTACTGTTACATTTTAACGAGCACTCTGTTATATAACTATTCATACAGATAGCAAAAAAGGCCGAGAAACTAAGTCCTCGACCATTAAAAATACATATGCTAGTTTTCAATTCATTTATCCTAGTCTAAGAAAGGTTTCCTTTTTCCAAAAAAGGTTTTAGAACACAATTACTGGTAATCCTACATAAGCTAATTCATATACTTTAGCCATTGTTTGTGGTGGTGTATTAATACAACCTAAAGACCCATTTTGTTGATAGGCGTCGCCACCAAAGCTTGATTGCCAGTCGGCGTCATGGATTCCTTGGCCCGTAAAGTCAAAGGCCATCCAGTAGTCTACGGGTACCGCATAATCTTTTTCTGTTCTTGGGTTATACCCCTTCAATACTGATGGATTTTCCATATTCCAAATCTCATAGGCACCTGGAACCGTGTCAGTACCGGTATTCCCGCTCACGATATCAGTAGCAATTTTTTGTTCGCCATCAATATAGACGAACATCTTTTGCTTGCTTAAGTCTACTTCTATATAAGAAGTACCGAAGAAGTCATCTTGGTTATAACCACCACCCCAGATATTTGGTTGAATCACTGTATCCTCACCCGCAAGGACTGCCTCCGCAACCAATTGCGTAGTCATTTCGCGCTCGATGTACCAACCGTAAATACCTGGTGTAATCGTCACTTCGCCTGATTCAGTAGATTGAAATTGGTGGTCTTGGTTCAGCCCGGCATTTTCCACATTCCACTCGTATAAGTATTGGTCGATCGCCTCTTCATCCACTTGGACTTTTCCTTGATCATCCGTACTTACCCATGCCGCTAGCATTTCGCTTGGAATATTCACAACTTCATCTTCGATTTGTATGCCGATACTTGCTGATAAGATGCCCTCCAACTCAGCTTTAGCCGTTTGGATAGCCTCTGAATCGCTAGTCACTTCTGGTTTCACGTAAGCATCCGCTAAATCTAGCTCACTTGTTCCTGCTTTTACCTTTGCCAAAACGGCATCCGCCAATGAATCTGACGTGACTTGATTTCCCTGTGTTTCAGGCACCACTTCTACCGTCTTTGTCTCATCATTGATAACCACTTGTGCACTTGTTGATGGTGTTGCGCCATCTTGATCAATGTCTAAATGGTCAAAGTAAGACTTGAATGCCTCACGGTCAACCGTCCACTCATTACTTTCGTTGGCATCCGCAGATTTTAAAGCATTGCTGACAAATTCAACTGGCCACGTGAAGGTCGATTGTTGATTTAAAATGTCATCAAAAGCTTCATTTTCTGCTGGTTGAAAGCCGGCTTCTTGTAAATTCATCGTAGCCACTTCTTGACCTTGGTCTGTAATTTTCATGGTACGTTCATTGTTGGCCTTGGCTACTGTAGCTTCCGCGTCAGACTTTGTCATCCCACTGACATTTACATTAGAAACAGTCGTCGCCGGTAAGAAATGTGATTGATAATAATACACACCTACACCGTAGCCCACTATTAATAATGCTAAGACTGCCCCCAATACCCACATCGAAACTTTCTTCATTCAATTATCTCCCTTCCCAATTGACTCTTTTAAAGCTTTAACCTATTGTACCTTATTTCTTGTAACATTTCTGTAATATTAATCACTTTATCATATTTTTAAAAATCAGCCCCGATTGACAAGCCCCTCATCGGCAACATAGCCACCCCTTTGACTATAAAAAAATTAGTCAATCACTCAGTCAGCTTATTTCTTGCTTTTCTTTTTCCGACCGAATAATAGATCCACTAAGACTGTGCCTAAATAGCTCACAACCAGCGTTGTCACAATAAAGTAGATGCTAGCCAAGGAAGCCACCTTGGTATCTGTAGACCACATATCTTCTTTAAAAATAAAGAAAGTAATGACACCCACAAGCAGAGATACCACAACCTTCAATAGGATACTTTTAATACTGATCTTCAAATTATTGTCGTCTAACTCGTCGTAGTTATTCCCATGTAAGCCACTGATTTCAATTTTATAGACATTTCGAAATAAATGGTCGTCCCTAGTCCCTTTACGGTTTACATCATGTTTGTTCATCGTTTGCCTCCCAAACCTTGCCCTACTTTACAGTTTTTTAACAATTCAGTCTTGTGCGATTGACTGCATTATATAACTTTAATAGAAAGAAAGTCTAATTTACTTGGAACCTGGTCTTTTAAAATCTTTCCCAGAAAACACCCGCATTTCTTACACTAACGTCAATTAAAAAATTTCTTTTTGAATAATGACAGCCAAATAAAAAACCGGATAGCCGTTTTCCACGACTACCCAGCCTTAATCTAGTGATTAGTTTAAGTTGCCACCATTTGTTGCAATCACATCTTTGTACCAACTAAATGATTTCTTCTTGTAACGGTCTAGCGTACCACTACCATCGTCGTTACGGTCAACATAGATAAAACCATACCGTTTAGACATTTGGGCAGTTGATGCTGAAACCAAGTCGATACAACCCCAACTTGTGTAACCCATGATGTCTACCCCATCTAATAAGGCTTCACCAACTTGGGCTAAGTGGTCGTTCATGTATTTGATCCGGTAGTCATCTTCCACTGTTTTCTCACCGTTTGGTGCATCAACTAATACATCTTTGGCGCCTAATCCATTTTCTACAATGAATAATGGTAATTGGTAGCGGTCATAGAATTGGTTTAAGACTAAACGCAAACCAACAGGGTCCACTTGCCATCCCCATTCTGATGCTTCTAGGTATGGGTTTGGAATCCCCCCCATAATGTTCCCTTCACCAGCTTCATATTGGCTGTGGTCAGCCGCTTCAGCAATCGACATGTAGTAAGAGAAGGAAATGAAGTCCACTGTATTTTCTTTCAATAACTCTTTATCCCCGTCAGCGAATTGGATCTCGATACTATTTTCCGCAAAATAACGGTTAATATATGCTGGGTATTCCCCGCGTGCATGGATATCTGAGAATAAGTAGTTTTGGTTTTCAGCCAAGTGGGCAGCCATCACGTCATCCGGATTTGGTGTAATCGGGTAAGTCGGCATGGCAAGCACCATACAACCCACTTGGAAGTCTGGGTTGATTTCGTGGGCGATTTTCGTTACTGATGCAGAGGCCACTAATTCATGGTGAACAGCTTGGTATAAGTCTTGTTTCGACAATTCTTCTGGTGGTGTATCGATCCCACCAGACATGAATGGCGCATGTAAAACAGAGTTCACTTCATTGAAAGTTAACCAGTATTTGACCTTGTCTTTATAACGCGTAAATACAGTTGTGGCATATTTCTCAAAGAAACCAATCAATTTACGGTTGGTCCAACCGTTGTATTGTTTGGTTAAGTTTAATGGGGTTTCATAATGAGACAAAGTCACCAAAGGTTCAATCCCATATTTATGGAGCTCGTCGAACAAGTCATCATAGAATTGTAGTCCAGCCTCGTTTGGTTCTGCGTCATCTCCGTTTGGAAAAATACGAGACCAAGCAATAGATGTACGAAAAACTTTAAAGCCCATTTCAGCGAATAAGGCCACATCTTCTTTATAACGGTTATAGAAGTCAATACCCACTAACTTCAAGTTATCTTCTGTCGGGCCATCAGTAATCTCACCCATCCCACCATTTGGTGTAACGTCTTGAACAGACAAACCTTTACCATCTACATCAAAAGCACCTTCAAATTGATTGGCCGCGGCAGCCCCGCCCCATAAGAAACCATCTGGAAATCTATATTGACTCATTCTACAATTCGCTCCATTCCATATTCTTGTATAGTTCAATTTATTTACATCCTAACTATACCATTAAAACGCTTTCTCGTAAAATAATCACCATTTTAAATGATTATGCCCGTACAAATAACGTTGGAGTTTTCGCCGAGATAAAACGGTTCATACAAATCCATCACATTGATGCTTTTTGGAGAGGGCAGCAAGAGCTGTTTCATGACGATATTGCGTCGTTCTACTGGAAAGGCCCCCTCCTTATTTATAATCTTACTAAGTTTTAATGTGAGCGATTTATATATTTTTGTCCCTTGCTATGACCATTTTGTTTTCTAAAATAAAAAAGCCACCTTTAAATAAAAAGAGTGGCTTGGAAATTCAAATATAACTTGGATAATTAACGGGCTGCTTGTCCATTTGATTCGATAACTTCTTTATACCAGTCAAACGATTTTTTCTTAGAACGGTGTAAGTCACCAGTCCCGTCGTCTTGGCGGTCAACGTAGATTAAACCGTAACGTTTAGACATTTCACCTGTACCAGCTGATACTAAGTCGATGATTCCCCATGGTGTGTAACCCCATAATGGTACACCATCTTCTTCAACAGCATCCATGAAGCTATTGATATGCGCTTTAAGGTATTCAATCCGGTAGTCGTCATTGATTGCCCCATCTTCTTCAACTGTGTCGATCGCACCTAGCCCATTTTCCACGATGAATAATGGTTTGCGGTAACGGTCCCAAAGGGCGTTCATTGTTGTACGTAACCCTAGTGGATCAATGGCCCAACCCCATTCAGATTCTTCTAAGTATGGGTTTTTTACACCTGAGAAGGCATTACCTGTGACAATATCATCTTCAGCGATTTGGCCCTTAGATACACGACTTGAGTAGTAAGAGAAAGTGATATAGTCTACAGTATTTTCACGTAAAATGGCTTCATCTTCCTCAGTGATTCCAATATCAATACCTTCGTCTTCAAACATGATTTTCGCCCATTCAGGGTACTCACCGCCCGCTTGTACGTCGATAAAGAAGTAGTTATCGCGGTTGCTTAAGTTAGCTGCCCAAACGTCTTCTGGGTTTGATGAGTATGGATAGTACTCACCAGCTGCCAACATTGAACCCATTTTGGCTTCCGGATCGATTTCACGAAGGACTTTGGTAATTTTAGCACTCGCTAATAATTCATGGTGGGCTGCTTTGTATAAGACTTGGGTACGTTCTGCTTCGTTTAAGTCGCCAAGGTAAATGCCTGCACCCATAAATGGTAAATGTAGTAACATGTTGATTTCATTGAAAGAAATCCAGTATTTTACTTTACCCTTGTAGCGATTGAATAAAGCTGTCGCGTAGTTAACGAATAGGTCAACCATCTGACGGTCACGCCAAGAACCCAATTCATCAATCAATGTTTTGGGTACATCGAAGTGGTTGATTGTTACAACAGGTTCAATGCCGTATTTCAACAATTCATCAATCACGTCTTCGTAGAATTTCAATCCTTCTTCATTGGGTTCTGATTCAAAACCAGTTGGGAAGATACGTGACCAAGCCATTGAGAAACGATAAGATTTCATCCCCATTTCAGCAAACAAGGCGATATCTTCTTTGAAGTGGTGGTAGAAGTCAATCGCTTCATGAGAAGGGAAATGTGAACCTTCAGTTACCTCCGAATAATGCACTTCACCAGCTGTAATCGAGTAGCGTTGTGCGCCGTGAGGAATTAAGTCAACACTTGTTAACCCCTTGCCCCCTTCAAGGTAGCCACCTTCTAATTGATTTGCGGCTGTAGCGCCACCCCATAAGAATCCATCAGGTAATTTTCTAGACATATTCATACTCCTTTTCTCTTACTTAACAATAGTAAATAAATAATCATTTCGAGCGACAACCGGCTCAGTCGTAGTTAATACATCCGTAAAGTTATCCGTATTGGTCACTATTACAGGAGTAATGGTATCATAACCAGCTTCATTGATGGTAGCGATATCAAACTCGACCAGTAAATCCCCAGCTGAAACTTTTTGCCCTTTTTCCACATGACTTGTATAACCTCGACCGTCAAGATTCACCGTATCCAAGCCAATATGAATCAACAATTCAACCCCAGTATCCGTCGTAATCCCGACTGCGTGTCCCGTTGGAAATAGTACAGAAACTGTTCCATTGGCTGGTGCTAGGACTTTCCCCTCGCTTGGTTGAATAGCAACCCCTTTGCCTAAAGCACCACTGGCGAATACTTCGTCAGCGACCGCACTTAATGGCAAAATGTTACCCACTAAGGGGCTAGCGATAATTTCTTCCTTGGCAGAAGCTGCCATTTCAGCGTCAGAAACCACAGATTGAGATGCTGATGATTCATTTCCCGAAGCGTCACTTGCCGCTAATACTTCTGCTGGTAGCTCTTCTTCTAAACGGTTCACTGGGAAGATCATTTGTAGGATAAAACCAATGACAACGGCGATGGCATAAGAAATGGCCACGTTCCAGAAGTTAGCACCTAAGTTCCCTTCGTTGTCGATCATGTTCATTAAACTGAAAATGCCTAAACCACCAGTACGGTAAGCCAAGGTATCCATGGCACCTGCATAAGCACCGGCAAAGATGTTGGCGATAATGGCATAGATGAATGGACGTCTCAGTGGAATCATAATCCCATAGATAACTGGCTCAGTCACCCCGAATAAGGTCGAAATCGCACCAGGAATGGCGATATCTCTTAGTTTCTTCTCATTACCCTTAATCAACATAGCTAATAGAACCCCAAGGATACCGAATGTTGAAATTTGCATTAGCGGCCCAAGTGGGTTTAAACCAGTTTCAGCAAGTAGTAAGTAGCTGATTGGGATTATACCCCAGTGTAAACCGAAGATCACTAATAACTGCCAAGATGCGGCTAGTAAAGCACCGAAGACTAATGGTGATACCCCTTGTAACCAAGTGAAGAATACGCCGATTAGGCTGGCTGCCCATGTGGCGACTGGTCCAACAACCATCAAGGCGATTGGTACCGCGATAATAATCGTGAAGAATGGTGTTAAGAATGAATTCACTGTAGTAGGAATGCGTTGCTTGAACCATTTTTCAAGACGAGACCCTAACCATACCGCAACAATGATTGGAATGATTGCTGAGAAGTAGCCATTTGACGGTAAAATGACTGGCAAGCCAAAGACGGTTGAATAAATATCTGAAGCAAAGGGTGTCCCTTCAAATAAGGTGTATAAAACGTCGTTGGTCATTGAAGTTGATAGGGCCGGATGGAGGAAAGCTACTGCGATGGCTAATGCCGTAAAGACATTCATCTTCAATTTTCTAGCCGTCGTTAAGGCAACCATAACTGGTAGATACTGGAAGAATCCGTCCCCAGCTACTTGAAGCAGTAAATATAAACCACTGTTGGTCGTGTTTAAGCCAAATGTACCTAAAATGGCTACGATACCCTTGATCATCCCTGTTGCTGCAAGAGGCATCAAGAAGGGTTGGAATACACCAGAGATGAAGTCGATGGCTTTGTCCACAAGTTTACGGTCATCGTCTTCAGGTTCACTGTTGCTGCTTCCACTCGCTTCGTCTCCGCCAAGGTTAGTGGTGTCTACGATAGCGCCATAAACATCTGCTACTTCATTCCCAATGACTACTTGGTATTGGCCGGATGCTTTCATGACTGTTACGACCCCATCCAAACCTTTGATGGTATCGGTATTCGCCTTTGATTCATCCTTTAAATTGAACCGTAACCGGGTTACACAATGCCGTAACCCACCGACATTCTCTTCACCACCGACATTTTTTACAATGTCGTTTGCAAGAGCTTTGTAATCTTTTATTGCCATTTCTAAACCCTCTTTTCTTTCTTTTATAGCTTTTTTCGTATAAAAAAACCCAAACAAAAACATAGCCAAAAAGAAAGAGTCTCCCTCTCTACTATGTTTCCATTTAGGTTTTGCCTGCTGACCAGTAACAATCCGTAGTGGAATGTATGTTATTTTAATGTAAGCGCTTAATACTGTTTTTAGTTTATCACGGTTTTTTGAAAAAGGCAATCCTTTTTGCGGAAATTAGATGCTCGGTGGCATACAAAAGTGATCATAGCCTGCTTATTGACAGGTGATAAGGTCTCTAAAAAAAATTGGCGCTTCCAGACTAACATCATTCACTAGACCCTAAATGGTTAAGGTATTTTTCTTTAAATTGGTGTTGGTAAATCGCTTTAATGCTGCCAAAGTTTATCCCCTTAGCTGGTAGGTAGTAATTCATTATTTTTT
The DNA here is from genome assembly GCF_050689315.1 of Aerococcus sp. L_32. Classification (NCBI taxonomy): domain Bacteria; kingdom Bacillati; phylum Bacillota; class Bacilli; order Lactobacillales; family Aerococcaceae; genus Aerococcus; species Aerococcus sp. L_32. The sequence continues at coordinate 76 of NZ_JBOEQF010000020.1, read as the reverse complement.
TGCTACTATCAGGGCTTCTTTGATGACTTCAATCCCTTTTTCAATATCCTCAGTGGATGGTCTTGTGAAATTCAAC
>NZ_JBOEQF010000019.1:0-21268 GCF_050689315.1 Aerococcus sp. L_32 | reverse complement strand
ATAATAAAATCTATTTTAAGCTATAAACAGGCAGTAATTCATTTGAATTGTCTAATAAGAGAATTATGAGAAAAAGTAGCCCACACTGCCATAAAGGGACCTTCTGTGGTAAAATGAAGCAAATATAAAGAGTGACTGGTATGGATAAAAAGGGTAAAACGAGTCGCTTAGGAGGAATATGATGCAATTTAAAAGTACACGTAACCAGGATAATATCGTGACAGCTTCACAAGCCATTGTTCAAGGATTGGCAACTGATGGCGGGCTTTACGTCCCAACAGAATGGCCTAGCATTGACCTTGATTGGTCTGAATTAAAAGAGATGACCTACCAAGAATTGGCTTATTTTGTTATGTCTATCTTTTTTGATGACTTTTCAGAAGCAGATTTAAAAGCTTGTATTGATGGTGCTTACGATGAAAAATTCGATACGGATGTAATTGCGCCATTAGCAAAAGTTGGGGATGACTACTATTTAGAATTATTCCACGGTCCAACGATTGCCTTTAAAGACCTAGCGCTACAAATCTTACCGCATTTAATGAAAAAATCAGCAGAAATGAATGCCAACGACAAAGAGATTGCCATTTTGACAGCTACTTCAGGCGACACTGGTAAGGCAGCAATGGCTGGTTTTGCAGATGTTCCTGGTACTAAAATCATTGTTTTCTACCCGCAAGGTGGCGTTTCTACTATTCAAGAAAAACAAATGGTAACCCAAAAAGGGGACAATACCTTTGTGGTGGCGATTGAAGGGAACTTTGATGATGCGCAAACAGAAGTGAAACGCTTATTTAATGATGAAGCTTTACGCGCTGATTTAGCGGCAGAAAACATCCAATTCTCATCAGCGAACTCAATGAATATCGGGCGCTTAATTCCGCAAGTGGTGTACTACTTCTACGCATATGCCCAATTAGTGAAACATGAAGAACTTGAAGCGGGCAGTCCGGTTAACTTTGTGGTCCCAACAGGAAACTTCGGGGACATCTTGGCTGGTTTCTATGCACAAAAATTAGGTCTACCAGTTGGTAAATTGGTTTGTGCTTCTAATGATAACACTGTCTTATACGACTTCTTCAACACAGGCGTTTACGACAAAAACCGTGAGTTCAAGTTAACTATTTCACCGTCTATGGATATTTTGGTTTCAAGCAACTTCGAACGGATGTTATTCCACGCTTTAGGGGATGATGTAGCCCAATTATCTGCCTTAATGAATGACTTAGATGAAAAAGGGCGGTACGAATTCCCAGCTGACGTGGGCGAGAAATTTGCTGCTTTCCTTGGTGAATTCGCTGATGAAGCACAAACTAAAGCAGAAATTGATCGCGTATATCAAGAATATGATTACTTAATGGACCCACATACTGGGGTAGCTTCAGCAAGTTTACAAAAATTGAAAGCGAAAGATGCCTTAACTGGCCCAAGTGTTGTTGTATCAACCGCTAGCCCATACAAATTCCCGCAAGCTGTTTTAACAGCCATTGGACAAGATGTAGAAAATGCTTCTGATGATGAATTAGTGTCCAACATTAAAACTGCAGGTAATCGCGATTATCCAAATGCTATCAAGGAAATTCAAACAGCAGAAGTGCGTCACAACCGTGTATCTACAGTTGAAGATATGAAAGCGACTGTCGTAGGCATTTTAACGGGAGAATAAAGCGATAAGAAAGTGGAGGAGATCATGCTTAATGGATTAAATTTAACAGTCGTTGTCACAGGTGGCATTGCTGCGTATAAAGTACCCGATTTTGTCCGCACCCTCATTAAAGCAGGGGCCAATGTGCGCGTTGCTCTGACACCGTCTGCGAAACAATTTGTTACGCCATTTACCTTTGAAGTGCTCACCAAATATCCACCATTAGTAGAAGACATTCAAAGTCTAGACACAGTTGCCCATATCGCTTTAGCCGATTGGACTGACTATGCCATCGTTGTACCAGCAACCGCGAATACAATGGCAAAATTTGCCAACGGTATCGCTGACAATGAAGCACTATCCATGATGTTGGCGCTCAATTCGCCACTTTTATTTGTTCCAGCAATGAATGAGAAAATGTGGGCTAACCCAGCTACTCAACGCAATGTTGACCAACTTCGTTTAGACGGATACACGGTAGTTGAACCAGATACCGGTTTCTTAGCAGAGGGCTATGAAGGCAAGGGCCGGATGCCAGCGCCTGAAGCCATATTCCAATCCCTATTAGCCTTTATTGCGATTGGTAAACAAGCCAAGACACTTGATTTAACGGGACAGCGTCTACTTGTATCAGCAGGGGGAACTACAGAGAAATTGGATCCAGTTCGATTCTTGACCAATCGTTCTTCTGGGAAAATGGGATTGGCTATCGCCAATGTCGCTGCACTTGCTGGCGCCCAAGTAACTCTAGTGCGCACTGAACACGCTAAGAACCTACCCGTTTTACCTGGTATTGAAGTGGTAACTGTCGAGTCTGCTCAAGAACTATATGATAGGATGCATGCCCATGTTGCAGACAAGGATATTGTCATTATGTCTGCCGCTGTTTCTGACTACCGGTCAGCTAACCCAGCTGATCAAAAGATGAAGAAGGGCCAACTATCTAACCAAGATGGCCTGACAATTCAATTAACGGAGAATCCTGATATTTTAGCAAGCTTGCCTAAAGAAGGTCACTATACGGTTGGCTTTGCTGCGGAAACGCAAAATGTCATTGAATATGGCCGCAATAAGTTGGTTAAAAAAGAAGTCAACATGATTGTAGCCAATGATGTTTCAGACCAAACAATTGGTTTCAATGCAGATGACAACCAAGTGACTTTAATCACCAAAGATAGTGAGCGTACTTTAGAAAAGCAAAGTAAAATTGGTGTAGCAGTTGAATTGCTAGCATATATTCAAGATAATATTTCATAAAATAAAAAATGATGTCAGCGTAAAGTGCCGACATCATTTTTTATTTATATAGATAAATTTATTCATCACCTAACGGGTGTGTATGCTCATCAAGAGCGAATGGTGTTTCTTCACTGATATGGTCATAGAACATGATGCCGTTTAAATGGTCAATCTCATGTTGCAATACGATGGCTGGATAGCCAGAGAAACGTTTTTTGTAGGCATTACCATCGATATCATTGTAAGTCACAGTGATACGGGCATGGCGAGGGACATAACCAGGTACATCGCGGTCAACGGATAAACACCCTTCACCTTCGCGTAGACAAATACCTTCAACTGAGTGGCTGACAACGCGTGGATTTAGAAATACACCGTTTAATAATGGTTCTGCATTTTCTGGATCCATCAAATCGGGCACTAGTAATGCAGTCATTTGGATAGATACATCTAATTGCGGGGCAGCGAGTCCAACGCCACCACGTAAACCATATTTTTCAGCTAATTCTTCATCTTGGCTATTGCGTAAAAATTCCATCATATCATCAGCCAACTGACGAATTTCATCAGAAACTGGGAAAGTGATTTTTTCAGCTCTCTTACGTAGGGTAGGATGTCCTTCGCGAATAATGTCTTCCATAGTAATCATCTGAACAACTCCTTTTCTTCTATAATAACTGATATATTTTCTCATAAAAAGACCTTGAATGCAAAAATACGATACTATGTATACTAATTCACGAGATGAAACAGAAGCTAAACAGCGACTAGTACAGTTTAAAAACACCTTTAAAACAGTCGCTTTCCTTTGCTACTGGAAATGGCTTTAATATAGCAAATGATAAAGATTACTATAAAATTAACAATGGAAGGGTTTTCCAATTATGGTTTCTGTATTATAATAGATTCTGTTGCAAAAATTGCAAAAAGATTGAAAAGGCTCGCATGATTTGATAAAGTAAATCAGTAAGGTAAATAAAATAACACAGCTTAACGATAGTATGTGGAATTTTTATAAAAGAGAGGAATGTGTTACAAATGGCTAAATTACCAGTGGATTATGAAGCGCAGCTAGATGCCATCAGTGCTCAATTTCAAATGGTTCAAATTTTAGATGAAGATGGAAATGTTGTTAACCCTGACATCATGCCTGATTTATCAGATGAAGAATTAGTTGAGTTAATGAAACGTATGGTTTTCTCACGTACACTTCATGAACGCTCAATGGCATTAGCAAAACAAGGTCGTTTAGGTTTCTACGCACCTACTTTAGGTCAAGAAGCTTCTCAAATGGCAAGTTCTTATGCATTTACAAAAGATGACTGGTTGTTCCCAGGATATCGGGATATCCCTCAATTAATCGCTCACGGTTTAAAAATCTCTCAAGCATTCTTATGGTCTCGTGGGCATGTTGAAGGTAACAACTACCCAGCTGATCTAAATGCATTGCCACCACAAATTATCATCGGTGCGCAATATATTCAAGCGATGGGTTCTGCTCGTGCACAAAAATTAAATGGGGACAAAGCTGTAACATTTACATATACAGGTGACGGTGGTTCATCACAAGGTGACGTGTATGAAGGTATGAACTATGCCTCTCGTTACAAAGCGCCAGTCGTATTCTTTATCCAAAACAACGGTTTTGCGATTTCAACACCACGTTACAAACAGACAGCTGCTGAAACTTTAGCACAAAAAGCTGTATCTGTAGGTATCCCAGGTATTCAAGTAGATGGTAACGATGCTTTAGCAGTTTACGCTGTATCTAAACAAGCACGTGAGTGGGCATTAGATGGTAACGGTCCTGTTTTAATTGAAACAGTTACAAACCGTTTAGGCGCTCATTCTACTTCAGGTGATGATCCTAAGATCTACCGTACCCAAGAAGACATGGACAGCTGGACTAAACGTGAACCATTAATCCGTATGCGTGCATTCTTAGAAGGTAAAGGTCTATGGTCTGAAGAAATCGAAAATGAATATGTAGAACAAGTTCGTGAAGAAATCAAAGAAGCTGCGAAAGAAGCTGACATGGCACCTAAACAAACAGTTACTCAATTCTTAGAAAACATGTTCGAAGTGCCTGGACAAAACATTCAAGAACAAATTGAAGCATATTCAGCAAAGGAGGCTAAATAATTATGGCTAACTTAACAATGATCGAAGCGATCACTGAAGCACTAGACCAAGAAATGGCTCGCGATGAAAAAGTATATATTTTCGGTGAAGACGTTGGTAAAAATGGTGGGGTTTTCCGTGCGACTAAAGGTTTATTCGACAAATATGGCGAAGAACGTTTAAGCGATACACCATTATCTGAATCAGCTATCGGTGGTATGGCAATTGGTATGGCATTACACGGCTTCCGTCCAGTAATGGAAATCCAATTCTTTGGTTTCGTATTTGAAGTATTTGACTCAATTGCTGGTCAAATGAACCGTACACGTTTCCGTATGGGCCAAACTCGTAACTTACCTATCACTATCCGTTCACCATTTGGTGGTGGTGTGCATACACCAGAAATGCACGCGGATTCATTAGAAGGTTTAATGGCACAGACACCTGGATTGAAAGTTGTTATTCCATCAAACCCACGTGATGCAAAAGGTTTATTAACAGCTGCTATTCGTGATAACGACCCAGTATTATTCTTAGAACATATGAAACTTTACCGTTCATTCCGTGAAGAAGTTCCTGAAGAACAATATGAGTTAGAAATCGGTAAAGCTAACCTAGTTCAAGAAGGTTCTGATGTAACAATCATTGCTTATGGCTACATGGTTCGTGAAGCAATCAAAGCGGCTGAAGAATTAGGTAAAAATGGCGTTTCTGCTGAAATCGTTGACTTACGTACAGTTTCTCCATTAGATATGGAAACTATTACAAAATCAGTTGAAAAAACTGGTCGCGTAGTAATCGTACAAGAAGCACAACGTCAAGCAGGTGTTGCTGATAAAGTGGCTTCAGAAATTTCTCAACGTAGCATTTTATCTCTAGAAGAACCTATTAAAGTTGTAGCTGCGCCAGATACAGTCTTCCCATTCGGTATGGCTGAAAATGCTTGGTTGCCGAATGCAACTGATATTGTTGCAGCTGCTAACGAAATTACAGGTAAATAATTTATTAAATTAATTGGTAAAGAGTAAGAGTTATCTTACTCTTTGCCCCTTTATTACTTGTTTAGATAAAACTTTAAGCTCAAATTAGAAGGGATGAATAACAAATATGGCCTTTGTATTTAATTTACCAGATGTCGGCGAAGGTATGGCGGAAGGCGAAATCGTTTCATGGCTAGTAGCTGTAGGCGATCAAGTAAACGAAGAAGATCCAATCGTTGAAATCCAAAACGATAAATCAGTAGAAGAAATTTATTCACCAGTTTCAGGTAAAGTTACTGAATTACATTACGGTGAAGGTGATGTTGCCATTGTTGGTACACCATTAATCACTTTTGAAGGTGAAGGATTAGAAGACAATGCTGCATCAGCAGCGCCAGCAGCAGAAGCTGCAGCACCTGCAGAGGAAGCTCCAGCTGCACCTGCAACAGGTGGTGGTGTATACCAATTCACATTACCAGACGTAGGTGAAGGTATGGCTGAAGGTGAAATCGTTTCTTGGTTAGTTGCTGAAGGCGACGAAGTCAATGAAGAAGATTCATTAGTAGAAATCCAAAACGATAAATCGGTTGAAGAAGTTGCATCTCCTGTAACAGGTAAGATTGTACGTATCTTAGTTGAAGCTGGAACAGTTGCAAACGTTGGTGACGTATTAGCTGAAATTGATGCTCCAGGTCACAACTCAGAAGCATCTGCACCAACTTCTACACCAGAATCGCCTGCACAAGAAGCAAAAGCAGGAGATCCAGCAGCAGCTGTATCTACAAACGCATCAGCAGGTAACGTACCAGTGGCATCAGACCCTAATAAACGTGTATTGGCAATGCCATCTGTACGTCAATTTGCTCGCGAGCAAGGTGTTGATATTACAGCAGTTGCAGGTACTGGTAAAAACGGTCGTGTGTTACGTGAAGACGTTGCGAACTTCAATGGTTCACAAGCTGCAGCAGCACCAGCTACTGAGACTGCACAAGCAACAGAAACAGCTGCAGACAAACCAGCTAAGAAAGCGCCAGCAGCAGTTGCTGATAATTCAGACCGCGTAGAACGTATCAAGATGACGCCAATGCGTAAAGCAATCGCTAAAGCAATGGATACTGCTAACCATACAGCACCATCTGTTACATTATTCAAAGATGTTGAAGTTTCTAAATTATGGGATCACCGTAAGAAGTTCAAGAACGTTGCAGCTGAACGCGGTACTAAATTGACATTCTTACCATATGCAGTTAAAGCATTAATTGCCGCAGTTAAGAAATACCCTCAATTAAACGCGTCAATTGACGATGCAAGCCAAGAGTTTGTACATAAACATTACTACAACATTGGTATCGCAACAGATACAGATGCTGGTTTATATGTACCAAACATCAAGAATGCAGATACTCGTTCAATGTTTGATATCGCTGATATCATCAACGAAAATGCTGCTAAAGCACATGCTGGCGAACTTAAAGGACCAGATATGGCTGACGGTACAGTTTCTATCTCTAACATCGGTTCTGTTGGTGGGGAATTCTTCACACCAATCTTAAACTACCCTGAAACAGCAATCTTAGGTTTCGGTGCAATTAAACCTGAACCAGTAGTAAATGCTGACGGTGAAGTTGTTGCCGGTCGTGTATTGAAGTTATCATTAACATTTGACCACCGTATCGTTGATGGTGCAACTGGTCAACAAGCGCTTAATGAAATTGCTCGTTTAATGGCTGACCCTGAATTATTATTAATGGAAGGATGATTTTAGAATGGTAGTAGGCGCATTCGCAATTGAATTAGATACAGTTGTAGTTGGTTCTGGACCTGGTGGCTATGTAGCTGCCATCCGTGCCGCACAATTGGGCCAAAAAGTAGCTATCGTTGAACGTGAGTTCATCGGTGGTGTCTGCTTAAACGTTGGATGTATTCCATCTAAAGCCTTGATCCAAGCTGGTCATGCTTACCATAATGCTAAAGGCGGCGACGCTGTCTTTGGTGTAACTTCTGGTGACGTTAAGTTAGACTTCGCAAAAACACAAGACTGGAAGAATAATACTGTAGTAAATACATTAACTTCTGGTGTTGAAATGTTACTTAAAAAGAATAAAGTTGAAATTATCCGTGGTGAAGCATACTTCAACAACGAAAATGAATTTACTGTAATGGGTGCAGATGACTCTCATCAATTATACTCATTCAACAATGCTATTGTTGCAACTGGTTCAACACCAATTGAAATCCCTGGATTCAAATTTGGTGGCCGCGTAGTAGATTCAACTGGTGCTTTAAACTTTGAAGAAGTACCTGAAAGCTTAGTTGTTATCGGTGGTGGAGTTATCGGTTCTGAATTAGGTATGGCATACGCTAACCTAGGTTCTAAGGTAACAATCTTAGAAGGTTCTCCTCAATTATTACCAACATTTGAAAAAGATATGGTAAAAGTTGTAGAAAAAGAAATGAAGAACATTGGTATCGAAACAACAGTTAATGCTATGGCTAAAGAAGCTGTAGACAACGGTGATTCAGTAACAGTTAAATACGAAGTTAAAGGTGAAGCAAAAGAAATCACTGCTGACTATGTATTAGTATCTGTTGGTCGTCGTGCGAATACAGCAGACTTAGGTTTAGAAGCTGTAGGTGTTGAATTAACTGAACGTGGTTTAGTAAAAGTTGACAACCAAGGTCGTACTTCAGTGAAAAACTTCTTTGCAATCGGTGATATCACACCTGGTGCTGCCTTAGCACATAAAGCATCTTACGAAGGTAAGATTGCAGCAGAAGCTATCTCTGGTAAACCAGCAGCTATTGACTACAAAGTAATGCCATCTGTAGCTTACACTACACCTGAATTAGCATCTTACGGTTTAACTGAAAAAGAAGCTAAAGATCAAGGTTTAGATGTAAAATCTGTGAAATTCCCATTAGCAGGTAATGGGCGTGCATTATCATTAAATGCTGGTCAAGGTTTCATTCGTTTAGTAGCTACTAAAGAAGATGATGTGTTAGTTGGTGCACAAATGGTTGGTATCTCAGCATCAGACGTTATGGCTGAAGTTGGTTTAGCAATCGAAGCAGGCATGAACGCAGAAGACATCGCTTTAACGATTCATGGTCACCCTACATTATCAGAAGCTGTAATGGATGCAGCTGAAGGATTATTGGGAATGCCAATTCATATGTAATCTATTTTAACGAGTCACAATTTGAATATTCAGACGAGAAAACCCCGTGTAAGTTTAACTTATACGGGGTTATTTTTTGCCTTTATACCAAATGAATTTTATGAGTTACGTTTAAAAAAGGTGCTAGCATCTTACAGCTAGCACCTTTTTACATAGATAATCTTATAATGTTTGCATAAGTTCTTTCTGTATTTTTCCGTAGCAATAAAATTGATATACTAGCATAATTGTCCAACCAATTGTAGAAGCAAAGGCAACGCCTGAAACACCAAGATGGGGAACTAAAAGATAAACAAAAATGACTCTAAAAGAAATTTGAATAATGGTTGAAATAAGGGTTAACCGCATTTTTCCTACACCTCTAAAATACCCCTGTAATCCATTAGTAAAGGCAGGCCATAAATAGAAGAAGGCCATCAAACTCAAATATTGTGCGCCCATGTTAATCAGGTTTTGTTGAGATGCGGATACAAAGAGGGCCATGATTGGTCGTCTAAAACATAAAATAAAAATGCATAACAAAAGCCAATATATCGAGGCTAATAATAGACCAGATTTGAACCCCTTGTTCAACCGGTCTTTTCGTTTAGCCCCACGGTTTTGAGCGACAAATACGGTTATCCCAGAAGCGATACTTTGCTCAGGTGTAAAGGCGAAGTCGTCAATTTTTGAGACAGCATTAAAAACTGCCATGACGTCTACACCAAGGGCATTCATTTTCCCCTGGATTAAGAGTTTACCTATTGGTTGTGCTGCTTGTTGTAAAGCAGTTACTGACCCATAATTCATGGTCTCTTTCAGTAAATCTTTATCAATTCGCCATTCATCACGATATACTTGTAGAATTGGAATCTTCCAATAGACATAAATTAGACATAATAGGGCCGATAAAGCTTCAGCGAGCACTGTTGAAAGGGCAACCCCAAAAATCCCCATACCCATAATTGGTACAAAGACAAAGTCTAGTACGGCATTTAGCAAGGAAGCAAAGGTGACAAAATATAAAGGGGTTTTTGAATCACCAACACTTCATAAGGCTTGTGCTAAGGCGTTATAGAGAAAGGTAAAAGGAAAGCCAATCAACATCAATCGTAAATATAAACTGGCATCTGCCATAATGGTTTGAGGTACTTGCAATATTTGAAGAAAACTAGGTGTAAGTACTAGCCCAAAAGCTAATACAAATGCGGATAATATAGCGCCAAATATAAGGATAGTAGCCATTTAGCGTTTGAGTTTATCATAAGCTCTGGCACCAAAAAACTCACTCATCAGGACTGAAGCACCGATACAAATCCCTGAAATAGATAGTACAATAATCGTCATGATAGGGGCTGAAGTGCCAACTGCTGCAAGGGCGTTTTTACCAACAAAACGTCCGACAATGATTGAATCTAAAGCATTATAAGAGAGTTGAATCATATTTCCTAACAACATTGGAATAGAAAATTTGAGTAAGTGTCCGTGAATATTACCTTGGGTCATATCTGAAGTAATAATGACTACCTTCTTTCTAATGATTATATAAAACTGCCATTATAGTATATCACGATATAGGTAAAAGCGTGTTTGTCGGTTGGGAAAATAACTTAAAGGGCGTACATTGTAATCTTGCAAAATTTGTGTTTAAATAGACTTGAAAGCAGTTTCAGTCAATTGATTGGTCAATTCAAGCATATCCATACAATGAATAAAAACGCTTTCTTTTATATAATAAGGCTATGAAGTGAAGGAGTGCACAAATGACAGTAGGAATCGGTTATGAAATTCAGGAAGGGAGAAACCAACTGACCTTCCACACACATTCTACATTTGAATTGTATATGCTGTTGGAAGGAGAATGTACCTTCCAAATCGGTGATCAATTTTTAGAGTTGCAACCGGATGACATTGTACTGATAGATGGGAAGATGCTTCACAAAGCCTTTGTTGGCGAGGAAAATGGGCCATATAAGCGGACAGTTGTTCATTTCGATAGAGAAGATATTGAACCTGTTTTAACTAGCCTAAATCAAGAAGCTATCCTAGATATATTTTCCAAAGAGCAAGGCTATATGTATCGATTGAAAAGTGTGGCAGACAGGCAACGGATTAAAGGCTACTTAGCTGACCTGGACCGAATTTCAAAACGAGATGACCAAACTTTTGTGCAAAGCCAATCACTTTTACTTTTGACTCAAATACTGATGGAAATTGACTCTAGCAATCTTGAAACAGCTAAGGTTGAAAGCCAAAGGGATATTAAAATCACCCATGCTGAATCAGTTGCTCGGTATATGACCTTACATTTTAAAGAAAAGATTGATATTGCGACGATCGCTAAGGAAACCAATCTTAGTCCGTCCTATCTATCACATGTTTTTAAAGAAGTCACAGGTATGACGGTGATGACATTTTTGATGTCCTATCGTTTATCGCAAGCCATGTTTTCATTACGCTTGCGTACGGACCTACAGATTAATGAAATTGCCAAAGATGCTGGCTTTGAATCAAATGCCCATTTTTCACGCTTTTTCAAGAAGCATGTAGGAAAGACCCCTGTTCAGTATCGTAAGTCATTTCAGACTTCTCATGTATCGAGTCAAATGGATCAATACTTATAATGTTCAATATAAATGTAAACGCTACCTTTTTGAAAGGGGCAAAGGAGGATAATTTTCATGGCAACAGAAAATAAAGTACGTTTTGGTATTATCGGTTTTGGTAATCAGGGATCTATGTATGCGAAATTCATTACAGATGGCATGGTGCCAAGTATGGAGTTCGTCGCCTTAGCAGATATCGACCCTGCAAAGCGTGAAAAAGTAGCTGAATTATATCCAAATGTGCAATTGTTTGATGACTATCAAGCGATGATTGACTCTGGACAAGTAGATGCAGTTGTAACAACTGTACCTCACTTCTTGCACCCTGAAATGGCAACTTATGCCTTATCTAAAGGTATCCATGTATTAAACGAAAAACCTGCTGGTGTCTACACCAAGCATGTAAAAGAATTAAATGAATATGCTAAAACAGTGGATGCAACTTATGCGATTATGTTTAACCAACGTAACAATCCGCTATATCAAAAATTAAAAACAATTCTAGATAATCAAGAAATTGGTGATATCCGTCGTGTTAACTGGATCATTACGACTTGGTGGCGTCCACAAGCATACTATAACCAATCTGAATGGCGTGCTACATGGGGCGGTGAAGGTGGTGGTGTCCTAGTAAACCAAGCACCACATCAACTTGACTTAATCCAATGGTTAACAGGCGTGCCAGAAAATGTGACTTCTCGTGTGCAATACGGTTACCAACGTGATATTGCTGTTGAGGACCAAGTGCATGCAATTTTCGAATATGAAAACGGTGCCACTGGTGTATTTGTCACATCTACAAATGAAATTATCGGTTCAGACCGATTAGAAATTGTTGGTGATAAAGGGATGATTGTGGTTGATAAATCAGCTACAGCAACAGTTTACCGGTTGAAAGAGTCAGAAACAGATATTAATAAAAATATGGATGTTGATGGTGTAGTCAAATTAATGACTGGTCAATTACCATTTGAAGAATTATATGATGTGGAAGTCATTGAAGAAGAAAATGTTTGGGGTCAACAACATTCAGGTGTTCTTGAAAACTTCGCACAACATATCTTAAATGGCACACCTTTAATTGCAGATGGTCAAGAAGGCATCAATGGGGTACGTTTAGCTAACGCTATCCATTTATCAAGCTGGACGGGTGAAAAAGTATCCTTACCAGAATTTGATGATGACCAATACTTAGCATTACTAAATGAACGAATTGCTGAAGAAGGCAAATTCGATACCCGTTCATAAGATAGAAGGGACTGTATTTCATGTTAAGAGTAGCTGTAATAGGGTTGGGGACGGTATCTATCGTCCACTTACGCGGAATTATCCAATCAGAAATGGCTGAATTAGTAGCGGTTTGTGATATTGATCCTAGTAAGTCAACCATCACGGGAGATACCCCTTTTTATACGGATTATCAAGAGATGTTGGACCAAGAAGAACTGGATGTCGTGCATGTCTGCTTACCGCATTACTTACACGATACGGTGACCTTAGAAGTAGCGAAAAGGGGCATCCATGTCCTATGTGAGAAACCCGTAACAGTGAATCTTGAACGATCACAGGCCTTAGTAGATAACTTGGCGGAATTAAATAATGGTGCCAAGGTGGCTATTTGCTTTCAAAACCGGTTAAATGCCTCAGTTATCGAATTAAAACGTATCCTTCAAGAGGAGGATACGACTGGGGTTGTAGCGGTTAAAGGTTTGGTTGCTTGGTACCGGGGCGAAGAATACTATGAAGAGAAACCTTGGCGAGGAACGATTGAACAAGCTGGATCAGGGACAATTATCAACCAGTCAATTCATACCCTAGATCTGCTCCATTATGTCATCGACGACCAATGGGTAGATGTACGGGCTTCAGTTCATAATATTTTAGATTATGACATTGAAGTAGAAGATTCAGCCAGTGCCAATTTTACCTTTGAAAAAGGGGCACACGGACTTTTCTACGCGACCAATGCCTACTACGGTAACGACTCAGTTGAGTTGCAGGTTGTGACCAATAAGACGCGCTATACCATAAAGGACAATAAGTTGTTTAATGATGAATGGCAATGTCTTGCAGAAGACGCGAAGTTGCCCGATTCAAAAATCTACTATGGTCCAGGCCATCAAGATTGTATGGAACAGTTCTATAAAGCGATTAACGAAAATACAAACGATTATTGTTCAGTAGCAGATGCATTGCCAACCATGCAAATGATTGATGCTATGAAATGTTCAAGCAAAGAAAATAAACGAATTTATAAGGAGGCCTTTTTAAATGGTTAAATTAGGTGTACAAGGGATGACAGTTAAAGATGCATTCAACGAAGATGCATATGACACAATGAAACGTCTGGCAGAAATTGGCTATAAATCAGTAGAAATTTCACAAATTGAAACCAGTCCAGAAAATATCCAAGCGTTGGTCAAAGCTTGTCAAGACTTTGATATGGAAATTGCTTCTATGTCCGCTTCATTAGAACCACAAACAGAGGGTGCAGAAAGTTTAACAACTGACTATGATAAGATTGTCGCTGACTGTAAGGCAGTAGATGCTGACTTATTACGTATTGGTATGTTGCCATTAAACTACATGTCATCACTAGAAAAAGTGAAAGAATTCAGCGCAAAAGCGAATGAATATGCCAAACGTTTGAAAGCGGACGGTATCAAATTGTACTACCACAACCACCATATTGAATTCGTGAAATACGATGGTAAATACTTATTAGATATCATTGCTGAAGAAGCGCCAGATTTAGGTTTTGAACTGGATATCCACTGGGTACAACGTGGTGGTGCTAACCCAGTCGACATTCTAAACCAATACAAAGGCCGTGTAGACTTAGTCCACTTAAAAGACTACCGTGTAAACCCAATCCCAGAATCAGCAATCGAAGGCTTATTCAAAGGTGAAATGGATGAATTCGGTAAATACTTCTACAACAACGTAGAATTTGCTGAACTAGGCCAAGGGTCATTAGACTTACCAACGATCATTCAAACAGCAATTGATGCCGGCGCTCGTTACTTATTAGTTGAGCAAGACGATACTTACGGCCGCGACCCATTTGATTCATTAGCTGATTCCTATAAATGGTTGGTGGACAACAACTATAACGACTTATTCTAATACTTGGAAAAATGCTTAACAAACTTCAAGCAAACAAACATTTTAAGGAGTGAGCAATTTGGTAAATAAAGACGGTATGAATTATGCACCGAAAGGCAAAGTGAATTTAGTTGTCGAACCCGGTGAATTTAATGTGGGGGTAACTGCTTTAGACCACGGTCACATCAATGGTATGTCAAACGGTTTAATCGAAGCCGGTGCCACTATCAAATACGTATATGATCCTAATCCAGAAAAAGTAGCTGCTTATGTCGAACAATTCCCTGATGTTGAAGTTGCTGAGTCTCTAGACCAAATTCTAGCTGATGAATCAATTCATATGGTCGCTGCTGCGGCAGTACCTAACTTACGTTCAGCACTAGGAAATAAAGTAATGAAAGCTGGTAAAGATTACTTTACAGATAAAACAGGTTTCACTACTTTAGCACAATTAGAAGAAACGAAAAAAGTTGTGGCTGAAACTGGTCGTCGCTACTTCGTATACTTCTCAGAACGTATTCACGTTGAAGCAGCCATTTTAGCTGGTCAATTAATTGAAGAAGGTAAAATCGGTCGTGTTATTCAAGTGACAGGTTTTGGACCACACCGTTTAGATAAGGAAATTCGTCCAGATTGGTTCTTTAATAAAGAACAATACGGTGGGATTTTAGCGGATATTGGCTCACACCAAATCGAACAATTCCTATACTATACGGGGAATACTGATGCCAGAGTTGTTGCTTCAAAAGTAGCTAATTACAATAACTCAGACAAACCTGAGTTAGAGGATTACGGTGATGCAACCTTAATTGGTGATAATGGCGCAACATTCTTCTTTAAAGTCGATTGGTTTACGCCAGATGGTTTAGGTACATGGGGTGATGGTCGTACCTTTATCACAGGTACTGAAGGAACAATTGAACTGCGTAAATATATTGACGTTGCTGAGTCAGACGAAAAAGACCATGTTTTCTTAGTCAATAACGATGGGGAAGCGCATTACCAAGTAACTGGTCAAATAGGCTTCCCATTCTTTGGACAAATCATCTTAGATTCACTAAATGGTACAGAAACGGCGATGACACAAGATCACATTTTTAAAGCGCAAGAACTTTGCTTATTAACCCAAGAACAAGCAGAAGTTATTGAAGTAGAAAAATAAGACGCATTTTAAAGGGAGCTGTGAAGGCAATTTCATAGCTCCCTTTACATGTGTCGTCTTTTTTTAGAAAAATGTATAAAGCATTTCTAGACAAGTATTTCATTTAAAAAACAAGTAGAGTTAAGAATGAAAGCGCTTTTTAGGTATAATGTGGTTAATGACACTAGTCATTTCTATCAGCACGCATATTTTAGTTATAGCAATTTCAATCAATTGGTGATGAGAAGAGGAGTAGGTAAAAGGCGCAAGCACAAAAATCTAGTATAATTTTTGATGAAAGTAAACGGGCCTTTAGTGGTCGAGATTTGTTTGGGTATTTCTGCGGTGATTTTGGTTGTAATATGAGTATCGCCCTCATAACCAACTATATGTTTCTTTATTACACACAATATTTAGGGATTAAACTAACACATTTTTCAATGCTAATATTAGTAGCTAAAATTATCGATGCGATCAATGACCCAATTGTAGGGGCTTTTATTGACTGTAGTGATCAGCGTGGGGTGAAACGTGAAAAATTTAAGCCTTGGATCATGTGGTTTGCGCCTATTTTAGCCATTACAGCCTGTATTATGTTTATAGATTCGTCAGCCTGGTCATATACAAGTAAACTATTAATGGCTTCATTTGGTTATTTGGCATGGGACTTAATGTATACCGTAGTGAATGTACCTTATGGATCATTAGCTTCAGCAATCACGCCTAATTCTGTACAGCGATCACAATTATCTACCGCTCGTTCATATGGGCAATATATTGCACAAATTCCCATTCAAGTACTGATTCCTTTATTGATTTACACCACAGTTACCCAAAATAATAGTGAGGTATCAATCTTCTTAGGGGAAAGAATGTTTCCTATTGCGATTGGACTGGGTGTTTTATCGCTAGTTGCCTTCTTCTTACTTTTACGCAATACCGAAGAACGGTTAGTCCATGTAGGACAAGAGCTGGATGGTGAGTCAGCTAAGGAATCCTATGATTTAGTCGCAACGATTAAAGGCTTCGTGACAAATAGAGCCATGCTAGGGATTGCATTAGCTTCACTTTTCCAAGTATTATTTATTCATACAGCACCTCAGTTGTATCAGTTAAACTACCAGCTTTACTACAATGACGGTCGGATGAATTCATGGACAATTATTTCAACCTTGATTCCTTTGTTCTTTGGTTCATCATTTGGTCAGATTTTATTGAAAAAATACGGGACTAAAGGGGTATCTGCTAAACCAGCTTTAATTGCAGCAATTATTTTTGCAGTGTATGCCTTCTTACCGATGCCAACGAATATGCCATGGTTATTCTTAGCCATTCAAATTATTGCCAATACCTTTGGATTTGGGATGACGGTATATGTGTGGGCCATGGTAGGAGATGCTATTGATTATCAAGAGTGGGAAACAGGCGACCGGAATGAAGGTTCAGTATATGCCATGTATTCAATGATCCGAAAAATTGGTCAAGGGCTAGGTCAAGCAGCTGTTCCACTAATTATCGCTTTGGCAATTCCTGGGTTGAACTTATCTGTATCGGCTACTTGGTTACCAGAATACGCTAATGGTATTAAAGTGTTATCAGGTGTCTTCCCAGCAGTTGGCTGGTTAGGTATTTTCATCGCCTTAAATTATATCTATAACCTGTCCCCAGATAAGTTAGAAAAAATTCAAAAAGACTTAAACCGTCAGTAAAGTCTTAAAAGTGGCAAGAGATAACTGTTAAAACTTTGTTATAGGCAAATATTTGAAACGAATCCCAAGAGATTTCAATAGGGAGGTTAGGCATGGAATTTACCTTAAATTACGAAGCAACTTCTAGTGGGGACCATTTGGTTTATCATACCCACCAGCAATACGAAATTTATATATTTTTGGAAGGAAAATGTACCTTTCAAATTGAAAACCTATTTTACGAATTGCAAGCAGGCGATATTCTCCTAATTGACGGTAAGCAAATTCATAAAGCTTTTGTTGACGGTAATTATCATACCTATAAGCGGACGGTAATTGAATTTACAGAAGATTATATTGCGCCAGTAATAGAGACTTTAAAAATTAACCATATCTTTAAATTATTTGAAGCTAAACAAGGCCACTTGTTTAGAATTAAAGATGCGGAAACAAGACAAAAGATAAACCAACTAATTGCAGAGATGCATGACCTGATATCAGATAAAAAAGCGCGGTATATCGATGAACAATTGAAGCTTTTACTAGCGCAAGTCTTAATGAGGATTGATGCCAAGGTGCATACCCATTTACCAAATCATATTTATTCTAATGAGAAAATATTGATAGTAGAAGAAATTTACCGTTGTATTGCTGTTCGTTATGCAGAAGACTTGTCTTTGGATGATATTGCGGAAGATTTGAATTTATCTAAATCCTATTTGTCGCATTTATTTAAAGAAATAACTGGAACGACCATTATGAATTTCTTGATGGGTTATCGCCTAACCCAAGCACAATATTCCCTAAAAGTTCGGACAGACTTGAATATAAGTCAGATTGCTGAACTAACAGGTTTTGAAAGTAATGCGCATTTTTCAAGATTCTTTAAGAAACATTTAGGGTTATCACCTTCAGACTATCGGAAATTACAAATTGAATATAGCCAGAAATTTTCGCAGGACCGCACAATGTATTAGAAAAACGGCGCTATGACTCAAAAAATCATAGCGCCGTTTTTATGCGTATATATGTTTAAGATTAGTTTTCAGCTAATTCTTTTTCATAGTCTGCTTGTGGGTTATCTTCAGCTGTCCAAATTGGAATAGATGAACCACCTGAGATTTCTTCGATTTTAGTTTTCGTTTCATCTGATTGATAAGCAGCTACAATAGCTTGAATGTCAGGATTGTCTAGCTTATCTTTTGTGGTTGCAATGATATTTTTCTTCACCGGATCAATATTTGAAGCATCATCAGTATCGGTATAAATAGCATCTTCTGGATCTAAGCCAGCATCCATCAACATATCGCCACCGATTGTAATTAAATCAGCATCCCCAAGTGAGCGGGCAATTTGAGCCGGATCCATTTCGATAATATTGATATTTTTAGTATTTTCAACAACATCTGCTTTAGTGGGTGCAAAACCAGCTTCCTCATCTAGTTTAATTAAACCAATATCTTGTAGTCCTAAGAAAGCACGTTCAGCATTAGTAGCAGAGTTAGATACCGCAACGGTTACACCATCAGGAATAGATTCGACGTCAGTAATTTCAGGAACTGCAAAAATACACATCGGTGACACAATTGTATAAGCAATCGGCGTAATTTGTGAGTCACCAAGGTCCTTAGCGTAAGCACTTAAGAATGAAATGTGTTGGAAGGCATTTAAGTCTAATTCCCCATCTTCTAAAGCGCGATTAGGTTGTGAGTATTCAGAGAAGGTCACTACTTCCAGGTCAATACCTTGATCCTCTAATCTAGTTGCAACGTCTTCCCAAATTTCAGCTGTAACATCCCCAACAACTCCCACAGAATATGACCGTGTTTCGTCGGTATCTGCTTGGCCTGCTGATTCATTATCACTACTACCATTACCACAAGCAGCAAATATTAACGCACTAGCAAAGGCTAGGACTAATTTTAAAGTTTTTCTAATATCCGATATACTTCTCCCCATTCATAACATAATAATTTTATTTTAAATGAGGCCAAAAAGATAAGCAATGGCATTTCAAATGTTAGAGATTTTGCAATATAGGTTAGCGATAGCAAGTGATCATATGAAAGGGAATAGACATTCATGATAGTGTTCTTGCTTTCTTAAATTGAATGCTATTGGAATAAGTTGCCTAAATAATAGGGTACTTGCATGAAAGTGCAATGAGAACTTGAAAAACTGAGGGCTAAGTTATCTCTTTTACATATTTTCCGCTATAATAAATATGAAAACGAAAGCGGAGGAATACGATGTCTAACAATTATCAATATCCTATCGATTTAGATTGGACAAGTGAAGAAATGGCGATTGTGGTAAAAATGTGGAATGGCTTGGAACAAGCTTATGAATCAAGCATCAACCGTGAAGAATTGTTGAATAGATATAAGGCCTTTAAGCAAGTTGTGCCAAGCAAAATGGAAGAAAAGCAATTAGGCAATAGCTTTGAAAAGATTTCTGGCTACCAACTTTATGGCACGATCAAAAAAGCGAGAAATTCAGAAACAAAAACTATTTCAATGCCCTAAGGGACAAATGGTTAAGTGTTGTAGGTAAAGTAGGAGGCATGTAAATTGATGTTAGAAGCGCGGGCAGCATTGGTGAGAGAGTGGATTGAAGAAGCAACAGCTTACATTCATGACCAATTAGATGGTGACATCGAAATCCAGAGTAAATCAAACCGAAAAGATTTGGTTACCAATGTAGATAAGGAAGTCGAATTATTATTTAGACAGAAGATTGCAGAAAACTTTCCAGAAGACCGTTATATCGGTGAGGAGAAAATGGGGGACACACCATCCAATCTGGCTGGCGGTGTGTGGATTGTAGACCCAATTGACGGGACTGCGAATTTTGTCTTACAGCAAAATCACTTTGCTATCATGGTTGCATACTATGAAGATGGACTGGGTAAGTTAGGTGTTGTTTATGATGTGGTGCAAGATGATTACTTTGAAGCCATCGCTGGCCAAGGGATTAAACGAAATGGCCGTGTTTTTAAACCAAGTTATACTGATAAAACCCTGCATGATTCCTTGATCGCGGTCAATGGGGGTATGGTCATGACTGACGCTTATAAAGTACAAGAACTAGTCAAAGAATCTATGGGTCTTCGCATTTATGGGTCAGCGGGCATTGAAATCATCGCCTTGTTGAAGGGTGAAATTGCCGCTTACGTATCACCAAGGCTGCAACCCTGGGACATTGCTGCCGGCCAAGTCTTGGCAAACGAAGTGGGCATTCAAGTGTCGCAATTTACTGGCGAACCGGTTGATTTATTAAACCAAAATCGGGTATTAGCAGCCTACCCGTCAGCATACCGACGAATGATTAAAAATTTGAAGGGTTCAAGATAAGCAAGCATTGTACTTTTCATATCAAGAGGAGCTTGAACTTCGTGATTTATTTGGTCGACATAATCGAAAAAACTAGTAATTTCAATTAATAAGTGATACGATATTATGGCGGTTTTATTACGAGAAACTTTGTTAAAGTTTATAACTATGGGTTTTACGGTAAAACGGTTTCATAAACTTGACAAATAATTGATACAAAATTTGTATTAATTATATAAATGGAGGAATTTTA
>NZ_JBOEQF010000018.1:0-21447 GCF_050689315.1 Aerococcus sp. L_32 | reverse complement strand
AGTTGATTACGCAAAATAGTTTACTAAAGGAGCATGCAAATGCTCCTTTTTAGTTGGTCCATTTTGTTGATAAAGGCCAATAAAGATTATTATATCAAGGATAGATCTACCTGAGAAAACATCTATTAACAGTGTATGACAATAAAAAACGTCCAATTTTAGCTCTGCATTGTTTAAAACGAAAGATGTGACAAATATCATTTCAATTTGATGTGACGGACCAAAGCCTGACCAATTAATATACCTAAAGGGCCTATTTTGAAAAACATCGTTAATACTGACTTTTGGCCCCCTATATAACGAAAATTATCAGCTAACAATTACACCGGTTGGTGTATCACTGCCAAGTAGGCAAAGTATTGACGAAAATCACACGCAAATTTTAACAGAACCTGTGCCAATTGCTAACCACCAGGCAACCGCAATAGTTGACAGCCAAATAGCCAGTCAATTGGCTACTAAAGATATTACAATCGATAGTCTTCAAGCAGAGATTACAGCACTCAAACAACAAGTGGCCTATTTAGAAGGCCAAGCAGACTTCGCCAATGACTTACTGCGAGACGTCTGCAAGTCATAAATGCCAACAAGCGACAAGTATAGGGATTGATGTTAGTGTGATTATGACATCAATCCTTTATCATTGGCTAGGTCACCAATAATAAAGGATTATAATACAGGATTAATTGAATACAATCATGTATTTCTAAAGACTTCAACAGAAAGAAATATGTGGAAATAGGTAGATTTACGAACGGAATCTCGTATAATAAAAAGAGACGATGAATACAGAAGGTGTGAATAGATTATGACAGATAGAGTTGCTGGTTTACCTTATACTGCTGTATATAAGGGGCTAAATTTAATCCTAGCGCAAGATACAGATATTGTGCCAAATATTGTCGGCCACGGTGGAATTGGGAAGTCCCAAATGGTGCGTGACTTAGCCAAACATAACGGTTTTGGTTACTTTGAAATTACCTGTTCATTACTGCAACCAGGTGACTTGACCATGCCAGTGCCTAAAGAAGACCATATCCAGTACTATTTAAATCCCCAAATTCAAGGGGCTATTACAGAAGCAGAAGCCAATCCAGACCGCAAAGTCATTCTTTTCTTGGATGAATTTAATCGGCCAATTGCCATGGTGCAAGGGGAATTGATGAACCTGGTCTTACAACGTAACTTGATGGGCCAAGCCTTACCGGATAATGTGGTGATTATTACCGCAGAAAACCCGTCTAGTGATGTGGAAGGTTTTGAGAACACTTCATATGCTACAAACGCCCGTGACATGGCTATTAATGATCGGACCATGCGGATTCGAATGGGTGCCAACTTAGAAGATTGGGTTACCTCTTTTGCCAAAAAGACACGCACAAGTAATCCAGGTCGGACCACGATTCATCCCTTGATCACTGAATTCTTGCAGGCTGATGGCCGTCAATATTTCATTGTCATTGATGAAACAAGGGATAAAAACCCAACCCCACGTGCCTATGAACGATTATCTAACCTCCTGTACGCTTTTGAAGATGCGGGTCATGATATTTATCATCTAACGGATGACTACCTTGAATTCTTGATTGAAGGAATCGAGGGGAATATCGGGGACGAAGCAGGTCAAGTTTTTGTGACTTTCTTGAGACAGCAGCAAACAGATTTTATTAAACCAACGGAAATTGTCCAAGCTAAGGGGGTGGACTTAGACCAAGCAATCCTTGACCGCTACCGAGCGATGCCAATTGTGCGTCGTAAACGGGTAATTGAAGATTTAACGGATTATATCGTTAACCAACCGAATTTGATTGAAGACAAGCATCTAATCAGCCGTTATACAGACATTTTCGTCGCTTCTGAACCGGATGAAATTTATATTTTAATCAAACGAATGCATGACGGACCGGATGATTCAGCTATGGCGAATTTCTACAAGGCCTTGAACCAGCACCCTGACTTTGTGGAGAAAACGTTTGACATCACTATGGCTGTGAACGCCAACCCATAAACAATAATTAGGAAGAAAGAGGGTGCCGAAGTGAATGAGGATGCATTATTTTCCGACTTTGAATTTGAAAATATCGAGTCGACCTTTCGAAAAATGAGAATCGCTTATATAACCTTTCTAAACCATGGTCAATACGAGGACTATGAGAAATTTGCTGACGCTCAGAATCAATTGTTGGGGATTTTGACGGCCACCCTTATGAACAATCAAGACACGCAAAAGGGGGCAAGAGATGTACTTTTTGCGGGGATTCTCTTCCATACCGACCGGGAGATGAATGGATCACTAGCAAAACCTATTACCATCGGTTTCCGTGGCTTAGATCTGGTCATGACCATTAATCCAATTCTATTCTACCTTTATTATGAAACGCCCGAGGGGATGCTAGCGGCCATTAGACAGATGTGTTACCACGTTTTATTTGGCCATATCGTTGAGTATGATTGGGCTTTTAAAGATGAGGAGTCAGCTAAAGTCATGAGCGTGGCTATGGAAGCTGAGGTGAACCAGTATGTGGATGAACTACCTGATACGGTGGTGACCTTGAAATGGGTCAAGCATATTATAGAAAATAGACTCATTTTGCCTAAAGCAGGGACCTTGTACTATTATAATGAGTTAAAAGCGGTCAAAAAAGACCCGAAAAAACAGGGGCACAACCGAATAGAATCGACCTTCAATAAGATGCTTGGGTCTGGACAAATGGACGACTTGTACAGCCAATTAGCCGGCAATTTCGATCCTAGTAAGGCGGAAGAATTGCGGATTGACTCGGCCAAACAATTGAAAGAGGAAATGAAGAACAATCGGACCATGCAGCCGATAGCCCCAAACAGTCAGCACGCGGACTTATACCGGAAATTGATGAACGGGCTGATCAAAGATTCTTATAGTCAGATGACTGAAGAATTAAGGTTGAAATTATCCAGTGAAGTCAAGGTCAACATCGACCAAATCACCAAACAGCGGGCCTTAAACTGGCGCGATGTGATTAAACGAGGCATGGGGACGTCATTAGTGCCTTATAAAATGTCTAAAAACCGGATGAACCGCCGGCAACCGCACCGGGTAGATTTACCGGGCCGAATTTTAGATACTGCCAGCCGCTTGGTGGCCTTCTTTGATACCTCAGCCTCACAAAATGAGGAGGCTTTAGCTTATTCCCTAGGTGAATTGGCCAATATTCAAAAGACCTTGCATGCAGAAGTGTGGGTTGTTCATGTGGATACGACAGTCCAATACGCCAAACCCTTATCCTTCCAGTCTTTGAAAGATATGGAATTTGGGGGCCGTGGGGGGACTTCTTTCGCACCGGCCTACCAGTGGCTACATGAACAAGGCTTCACCAATAAAGATACGGTAGCCGTTTATTTCACAGACGGCTATGGAGACGACGACTTTGAACGATACGGTTTTATCAATATGTATTGGGTACTGACTGAAACAGAAGTGGGGGATCCCTCACCGCTATCTACAGATGGTGGCGGAAAAGTTTTATATCTGAAAGCGGACGAGCGGTATAACCGACATGTCTTGCATCACCATAAAAACGCCCCAATCAGTCACCAAGATAGTGACCATTTCTAGGAGGTTCAAATGGATACCATCAAAATCAAGAAAGCCTTGGTAAAGGCACAAATGGGCGACTACGCCCCTATGGTAAAAGATATTCCCTATGCCACCTTTAAACAGTTGCATATCCCCTTTCAATTTAATTTCAAACAAATTGACGAAGAAATCGCAGCTTATATTGTGGCCAATGGCTATTTAGATATGTTTCCAAGTCAGATGAACCAGTTAAACCTATTGCAAAAGGGCAACCATTTTAGAATGGAAACAGGGATCTCAAGTGACATGGACGACCAATTCCTAGCCAATGCATGGACAAAATATGAAATCATCAAGCGGGCTGACTTAGCCAATACAGCTAAAGAATCCATGATCAGCCGCACGGGTAGTCAAGTATCTATGTGGGATAAATTAATCAGCCAAGATATACCAGAATTAAAAATTCAGCAAGAAGCATTATTAACGGAATTTGCATGAATACTCGTGTAAAAATACTAATGAATATAAAAGCTGACTAAGTCATGTCACATTGGATGTGCACTTTGTCAGCTTTTCTGTCTATCATTTGGGGTTGCATTTCAATTTGTCTTGGCGCATGATGGAGGTAAGAATACGATGAGTAAGGGGAAACGGATGGAAAAGCAAGATAGCTTACAACCGATTGTTTTCGAGCGTCAAAAGTTTGATCTCGATGATATCCGGGAGATGCATACCTTATATATTGAAGATTACCCAATTGTCTATATCCTGCACCAAGATAAGGAGACGAAATCTCGGCCTAAAGCCTATATTGGCCAGACAGTTCATATCCACAACCGGATGCGGGACCATTTAAAAAATAAGGCACGTAAAGACTTAACGGACGCCCTGTTTATTGGCCACCAAACCTTTAACCAGTCGGCGACCTTTAATATTGAAACTAATTTAATTAACTATTTTATTGCGGACAACCAATTTTCCTTGCAAAATGTCAGCCAAACGGCCAACCTGTCCATGCACAATTATTATCAAAAGTCCTTATATGACGATGATTTATTTGAGGACATCTGGGAATCCTTACGGCGTGAGGGTTTGGCCAAGGAGACAACTGATAACCTTAAAAATCGAGATATCTATAAATTATCGCCCTTTAAAACCCTGTCTGAACCACAGCGAGCTTTAAAAGAAAATATCCTCGATTATTGCAAGCGAGTTATGCAGGATATTCACCAAGAAAAAACCGTCAAAAAGAAAGTCTATGTCATTCACGGTGAAGCTGGAACGGGTAAGAGTGTCATTTTGTCATCTTTATTCAATACCTTGCAAGAAGAGGCTCGGCAAAGTCATTCCGTATTGGCGGGGACTAAAAACTTCTTATTGGTCAACCATTCAGAAATGTTGAAAACATACCAGCAAATCTCAGAGGCACTGCCTTATCTAAAAAAGAAGGATTTCGCCAAACCGACGCCTTTTATCAATAATCAAAAAATCGAGCAAGCGGATATTGTCTTGATTGATGAAGGCCATTTGTTGTTGAGCCAGGCGGATCCCTATAACAATTTTTACGGGGAAAACCAATTAGATGCCATCATGGACAAGGCCAAGGTTGCGGTTCTAATTTTTGATGAAAAGCAATATTTGAAGGTCAAGAGTAAGTGGCAATCGGACGATTTAAAGGTTATTTTGAAGAAATACGACGCCGACGAATTCCATCTGACCGACCAGTTCCGTATGAACGCCTCACCAGTAGTCATGAATTGGGTGAATGATTTTGTTGGGCAAAAAGTGACACCACTTCCGCCTTCTGACGACCATTTTGAATTCAAGGTCTTCGACGATCCAACCGCCTTTAAAGATTATATCTATCAAAAGAATGCGGATAAGGGATTGTCACGAATTGTGTCCACCTTTGATTTTGCCCATAAGAAGAATGGCGACGTCTACCTAGTGGATGAAGCTGGCATCAACCTGCCTTGGAATACGACCAATAGTAAAATAACCTGGTCAGAGCGGCCAGAAACCATCAATGAAGTCGGGTCCATTTACACAGTCCAGGGATTTGATTTAAACTATGTGGGGATTGTCCTTGGACCTTCGATTGATTACGATTTTAAGACCGAAAGATTAACCATCGATCCAAGCAAATATCAAGATACGGGTGGTTACAGCGGTGCTAATCGTTTTGTCAGTCACAAGGAGGCCATGGCTGCTAAAGAGCAGATCATCTTGAATTCAATCAACGTATTGATGAAGCGGGGGATATACGGCTTGGCCATCTATGCGGTCAATGACAATTTGAAGCGGAAACTACAGAAAATGAAAGTGGAGGCAATGCAGGATGACATCTAGTATGGACAAGGTCAATCAATTTCGGGATGAGCGAAACTGGCGACAATTTCACAATGAGAAGGATCTAGCCCTATCAATCACCTTGGAAGCCTCGGAATTACTGGAAATCTTCCAGTGGAAAACGGCAGCCGAGGGTGTTGAGAATTTGGACGCTATTAAAGATGAATTAGCGGATGTGCTGATTTATGCCTACATGTTGGCGGACAATTTAAACTTGGATATTGATGACATTATCGAGCGCAAGTTGATTAAAAATAAGGAAAAATATCCAGTTGAAAAAAGCCGTAATAATAATAGTAAATATACTGAATTATAAATAAAATCGCGACCAGCATCATTCAAGACTGGTTGCGATTTTATTTATATATAAGTATTTATTTTGCCAAGGCCTTATTGCCTTTATGTAAAGTAATGATGGTCCAAGCGAGTAAGGATAGGATGAAGGCCATAGTTAAAATAACTAATGCATGGGCTAGGGAAATTTGGCCAGCAGTTGGATTGTCACCGAATAAGGACAAGATTTCATCTGGTAAACCAAGCATGTTTAAAACAGTTAAACCAATGACAGATACCCAACCTAAAACTTTGACGATAAGCGTATTTTTAAAGCGATGACCCATATCTTTTTCAGAGTCGGTAATCATGAGTAAGGGAATGATTGAAAATGGTAGGGCAAGGGCTAAGAAGACTTGGGAATTGTTCATCAGGTTATTCAAGGCGATATGCTCTTCAACAGACCCTTTTTGGCTGGTATACATAACACTCAATACGACTGGAATAATGGCGGTTAAACGGGTAATTAATCGACGAGCCCAAAGCGGTAATTTCATTTCAATAAAACCTTCCATAATAACTTGGCCGGTTAGGGTCCCTGTAATAGTTGAATTTTGACCGGAAGCAAGTAAAGCAACGGCGAATAATGTGGCCAATACACCTTTTGACGCTAAATCCGCCAAGACAGAATTGGCCATAAAATCTGGATTAGATAAGGCTTCATATAAACCAAAGAATGACGGGTCTTGAACGGCGCCAGTTTTGAAAACTGCGGCCCCCATTACAAGTAGTAAGGCATTGACGACAAAGGCAAGCCCTAATTGAATGTTTGAGTCCCACATGGTAAACCGTACTGCAGCCGCTACTTGGACTTCGTTAGCGTGGTCTATTTTCCGACTTTGTGAAATAGCGGAATGTAGGTACAAGTTGTGGGGCATGACTGTCGCACCGATAATGCCTAGAGAACCGGCTAGCGGTGTCATCCCGTTGACAGCTGGACTGGTTTGGAGGACATCACTGATTGGAACAAAGGATGCGATAATGGCTGACCAAGTTGGATTTGATAAGGCCACTTGATAAACAAATACGAATAAGATAACAAAAATCAAACAAACGACAATGGCTTCAATCTTCCGAAATCCAATGTGGGCAAGTAATAATAGGAGCAGGACATCAAAGACCGTGATCATAACAGCAATGAGTAAGGGAATATTGAATAAGAGGTACAAGGCAATGGCCGCCCCAATAACTTCTGCAATATCAGTTGCCATAATCGCCAATTCTGTAATGATCCATAAGATGAAAGCTAGTTTTTTATCGGTCCGTAAGCGGATGGCTTGGGCCAAATCTTCTTGGGTGACAATCCCTAGTTTGGCTGCCATATATTGAAGTAGCATGGCCACAAGTGATGATAGTAAAATCACAGACATCAGCATGTATTGGAAATTTTGCCCCCCAGTAATCGAAGTTGACCAGTTACCCGGATCCATATAGCCGACGGCAACTAGGGCACCTGGTCCGGAATAGGCTAAGAGTGTCCGCCAAAATCCTTTACCGGTTGGGACTTCAACTGTTCCGTTTATTTCACTTAATGAAAGATCGCTGCTTCTTCTTTTATTGTCTATACTTGATTCTTCTGCCATGGGCTACCGTCTCCTTTGAAAATTTCTTTTGCAAACAGAGTATACGCCTATAAAAGGTAAAGGTAAATATAAAAATAAGGGAAGCCTAAAATAAATACATAAGAAAACCACAAATGGTTAAAATATGGCTCGGCTAGCTAAACTTTCTTCACCTATATAGACAAAGGCCATACTCGTACAAGCCGCCAGATTTGTGGTAAAATAGCAGAGATTAGGAAAAGTAAAAGGGTGACCTTTTTGTCACGACCTTATACGTAAAAAGTAAAGGAAAAAAGATAACGTAAAAAAGATAAAGCGAGTGAATCCAAGATGCCTCAAAAAACCAAACAAACGCCTATGATGCAACAATATAATGAAATGAAGGGCCAATATCCCGATGCCTTCTTGTTCTTTCGTCTAGGTGACTTTTATGAAATGTTTAATGATGATGCCTTAAAAGCGGCCCAAATTTTAGAAATTACCTTAACCTCGCGCAATAAAAATGCGGAAGATCCAATCCCTATGTGTGGTATCCCTTACCATTCAGCCAGCGAATATATTAAAACCTTGGTCAGCCAAGGCCATAAAGTAGCGATTGCTGAACAATTGGAAGACCCCAAATTAACCAAGGGCATGGTCAAACGTGGTGTTGTTAAAGTCTTGACACCAGGAACCTATATGAATGACAGCATTGGCATGGTTGAAAACAACTACCTTTCTGCCTTAGATTACGTTAATGGCCAATACATTTTAGCCTTTTCGGATGTGGGTACTGGGGAGTTAAAAGTGACTACGCTTGACGACTTTAATGCTGTTTTGACAGAATTTGCCCAATTACAATCAAAAGAATTGGTTGTTTCCCAAGCTGTACCAAAAGACCAGGTAGAAGAATTACAACACCTACAATCCTTCACCTTATCACCTTTTGAGTTGACAGCTGAAGCAAGGGCGAAAACAAGAGAAAGTTACAAGCAAATCCTAGCCGACATCTCTGATGGCCAGGAATTGAATGGCCTCTTATTACTGTTGACTTATGTAAATTCTATGTCCCACCAAGCAATTGACCATTGGCAGGCGGCGACCCACTATGAAGTAGCGCATTACCTCCATATGGACTACTATGCCAAAAGTAATTTGGAACTAACTGAATCAGTTAGAACCAAGAAACGGCAAGGGTCCTTGTTAGCTTTCTTAAATAAAACAGAAACGGCTATGGGCTTTCGCTTACTAAAAAATTGGCTGGATAGACCGCTGATTTCCCTACCGGCAATTGAACGGCGGCAATCCCAAATTGAAGATTTGATCGAACATTATTTCCAACGTCTTGAAATTAAAGACCTATTACACGGGGTGTATGACTTAGAGCGGTTAGTGGCAAAAGTCGCCATGGGGAACGTTAACCCTAAAGAATTATTACAATTAAACCAGTCACTTAGTCGGGTCCCAGGAATTATTGACACCGTTGACCAAATTGCAGCGGATAATGAAGATGACAGTGTCTGGGCCAATATCCAAGGGCAAATCACAGCCTTACCAGCATTAACCCATACGATTGCAACGGCCATCAAGGAAGATACACCGGCGACTTTAAAAGATGGGAATGTCATTGCGGATGGCTTTAACCCGCAATTAGACGAATATCGGGATGCCATGCGCAACGGTCAACAGTGGATTGCTCAATTGCAGGCGGATGAACGGGCCAAAACGGGCATTAAATCCCTTAAAGTTGGCTATAATAAGGTATTTGGTTACTATATCGAAGTGACAAAGGCCAACCTGCATTTACTTGAAGAAGGCCGTTATGACCGCAAGCAGACCTTAACCAACGCTGAACGGTTCATTACACCTGAACTAAAAGAAGTGGAAGCAAGAATTCTTGAAGCGGAAGAACAGTCACAAGTACTTGAACACCAACTTTTCCAAGCAGTACGTGAAGAAGTGAAGAGTCATCAAGTGACTTTGCAGGCGATTGCGAGTACAGTAGCTACTATTGATGTGCTCCAGTCTTTAGCGGAAATTTCAGAAACCTACCAATACGTGAAACCACAATTCATGACCGACAAACGTGACTTGTACTTGAAAGAATCAAGACACCCGGTGGTTGAAGGGGTCATTGGCCAAGATAGATTTGTGCCCAATGATATCGTGATGGATCCTGAAACAAGCATCTTGATGATTACAGGACCAAATATGTCCGGTAAATCAACTTACATGCGGCAATTAGGACTGATTGTCATTCTGGCCCAAATGGGGTCTTTTGTACCAGCTAAGGAAGCTCGTTTACCGGTATTTGATAAGATTTTCACCCGGATTGGGGCGGCAGATGATCTTTTAGCGGGTCAGTCGACTTTCATGGTGGAAATGATGGAAGCCAATCAAGCCTTACAGCATGCCACCGATAATTCCCTATTATTATTTGATGAATTGGGACGCGGAACGTCTACTTATGACGGGATTGCCTTGGCCCAAGCCATCTTGGTCTATATCCATGACCACTTTGATGCGAAAGTACTTTTTTCAACGCATTACCACGAACTTACAGCCCTAGATGAAAGCTTACCACGCTTAGCCAATATTCATGTTGGGGCTAGTGAAGAGGACGGGGAATTGGTCTTCTTGCATAAGGTATTTAACGGTGCAACGGACAAGTCTTACGGGATTCATGTAGCCAAATTGGCCGGTATGCCGGGTGAATTGTTGCAGAACGCCCGAGTGGTCTTGCAGGAACTAGAAGCCAACAATTTAAATGAAGTCAATAAGGAACAACAGCTGTCGTTATTTGATTTAGTCCATGAAGAGACGCCGGTTCAACCGGTAGACAATAGGCCAGTGGAAGCAGGCAGTCAAGCAGTGATCGACCAATTGAAGGCTGAAGATATATATAACTTAACACCGATTCAGGCCTTAAATTTCTTAGCAGAATTAAAGAGCCACTTATAAAGGATGATGTAAATGGCGATACAAGAATTACCCATTCAAGTAGCCAACCAGATTGCAGCGGGGGAAGTGGTTGAACGACCAGCCTCAGTTGTCAAGGAACTTGTGGAGAACGCGATAGATGCAGGAGCCAGTGAAATTGCGATTCACATAAAGGAAGCCGGATTACGGTCGATTCAAGTGATTGATAATGGAAAAGGGATTGCAGCGGATCAAGTTGGCCTCGCCTTTAAACGACATGCAACCTCAAAAATATATAGCTCAAGTGACTTGTTTAGAATACGGACACTAGGATTTAGGG
Source organism: Aerococcus sp. L_32 (assembly GCF_050689315.1). Classification (NCBI taxonomy): domain Bacteria; kingdom Bacillati; phylum Bacillota; class Bacilli; order Lactobacillales; family Aerococcaceae; genus Aerococcus; species Aerococcus sp. L_32. The sequence goes on along the minus strand of NZ_JBOEQF010000018.1, from coordinate 10,409 downwards.
GTGAGGCTTTGCCGTCAATCGCCTCAGTTTCAGAAGTGACCATGAATACCTCTGACGGGGAATCTTCAAGTGAAATCTATATTAAAGATGGGCAAATCATTGACCAGAAGTCGTCTGCTTTAAGACGGGGGACGTCTGTACTGGTAGAGAACCTCTTCTACAATACGCCAGCACGTTTGAAATACTTGAAGAGTTTGCAAACAGAATTAGCCCATATTACAGATATCATTAACCGTGAGAGCCTTGGACATCCAGACATTCGTTTTAACTATACCCATGACGGGAAAACCTTATTGTCAACAAATGGTAAGGGCCGGGTCAATGAAGTCTTAGCGGCCATTTACGGCTTTAGACATGCCAAAGATATGGTAGCTATTGAAGGAGAAAACTTAGACTTTCACATTTCAGGCTATGTGACCTTACCAGCTGTGACTAGAGCCAGCAAGTCTTATATGTCCTTATTTGTGAATGGTCGTTTTATCAAAAACTATAAATTAAACCAAGCTATTTTAAAGGGTTATGGGTCTAAATTAATGGTGGGACGGTATCCGATTGCGGTCATTTATATTGAACTTGACCCGCAATTAATCGATGTGAACGTTCACCCAACCAAGCAAGAGGTCCGTATCTCTAAAGAAGATGACCTCTATGATATGATCAAAACCGGCATTATTGATGCCTTAGCCCCTGTACAACGGATTCCGGATGTATACGCATACGGTGAAGGGGACGATGGCCAATCAGTCAATAATAGTGATCCATTTGCTTCAACATCTTCTGGGCAAAATAACTACCACCCTCTAAGCCAGCCAACAACTTATCTTGGCGAGCAAGCCAGTCTAGACTTCTCGGCCATTCAAAGCAGTCATGGCAGCGATACTAAGCAAGATGCCACTAGCCCTTTTTCAGGTAATGGTTTCTCTAATGCTTTGGATGAAAATGTTAATGAAGAGGTCAAACAATCTGTCCAAGTGCCGACTTACTTGCGGGATGAAGCCCAGGTGGTTCAAGCAGAGGCCCTTGAAAATGAGGTTGATGATTCAGATGAATCGTCAGTAGCCTATTTGGACACGGAACAAGAAGTGGACTTGCCAAAATCGCACAACAAACCAGTCTGGCAAACGGTTAACCAAGTTCGGGCGCTTGACCAGGCTATCGTAGACCGGAATATGTCCTTTCCCGAGCTGACTTATGTGGGGCAAATGCAGGGGACTTATTTGGTAGCTGAAAATGAAATGGGCATGTATTTGGTGGACCAACATGCGGCCCAGGAGCGGATTAAGTACGAATACTACCGGGACACCATTATGGAATTTGGAACGGCAATGCAGAGTTTACTATTACCGATTGTTTTTGATTTCTCAAATTCAGAGGCCCAAGAGATTGACCAAATCCGACCAAAATTGTTGAAAATGGGGATTGATTTAGAGCCCTTTGGCCCAAATGCCTTCCAGTTACAGCAGCACCCAATTTGGATGGGCAAGAAGAATGTCCAAAAAATTGTGGAAGATTTGATTGCCTTAGTTTTAGAAGATCCTAAAGCAACGGTAGGCAATTACCGGGAAGCGACGGCTATCATGATGTCGTGTAAACGGTCGATTAAAGCCAACCATTATTTAGACGACATGCAGGCAAAACAACTGCTGCATGACTTGGCTTATACCAAAAATCCTTATAACTGCCCGCACGGACGACCAGTGCTGGTTCATTTTTCAAATTATGAAATTGAGCGGATATTCAAGCGAATTCAAGATCCGCATGAGTCACCGCAATTGTAGGGCAATTAAAACTGTAATCTAGATTTTCGTGTATAAGCGGAATTTATGCTAGAATGTAAACAACGAAAAGAGAGGAGCGACAAAAGTCGTTAATACTCAACATGCTTGACCAAAAGCAGAACAATTACTGTCAAGTAACTGGGGTATTTTGGGAAGTATCGGAAGAGTTTGACTTTTAGCGCCCAATATCACGACACCTGTTTTTCGGGTGTTCAAACGAGAAAAAAGGAGTTTCATTATGACAAAAGACTACAACAAAGAAGAACGTTTGAAAGAACTGTCTGAATTAGAATATGAAGTAACACAAAACGCGGGTACTGAACGTCCATTTACTGGTCAATATGACGACTTCTACGAGCAAGGTATTTACGTGGATATCGTGAGCGGTAAACCATTATTTGTATCTACTGATAAATTTGATGCCGGTTGTGGTTGGCCATCATTCTCAAAACCAATTTTGGAAGATGAGATCGAAGAATTAGATGACTCTTCATATGGTATGAAACGTATTGAAGTCCGTTCAAAAGATGCAGACACCCACTTAGGGCACGTATTTAACGATGGCCCAGCTGAATTAGGTGGCTTGCGTTACTGCGTCAACTCTGCTTCACTTCGTTTCGTGTCGCTAGAAGATATGGACAAAGAAGGCTACGGCGACTTGAAAGAATTAGTGAAGTAAGACCATGTACGAATTTATGATAGGTCAGGTTGAAAGTGTCTACCCAGATGCTGTCATACTTGAAACGGGGGGGATTGGCTACTATATTTATATGGCCAATCCTTATCGTTTTACAGACAAAATCGGGCAAGACCAACCAGTGAAAATTTGGTTGTATCAATCTGTTTCAGAGAATGACATCCGTTTATATGGTTTTAAATCACAAGAAGAGAAGATTATCTTCCTGCAGCTGATTTCTGTTTCTGGTATCGGCCCTAAATCCGCCTTATCCATCCTATCATTAGACGATAACGCCGGTTTAGTCGCAGCCATCCGGGCAGAAGACAATGCCTTTTTAATGAAGTTTCCAGGTGTTGGCAAAAAGACAGCCGGCCAGATTGTGCTAGATTTGAAAGAAAAACTGCCAAAAGTTTTAGCTGAGTCTCCGTCTTCTGCACTATTCAAGCAAGAAAGCTTGGATATTCAAGGAACAGACCAAGTCAACCTACCATTCATGCATGAACTTGAAGAGGCCATGGCTAGTCTTGGCTACAGCCAAAGAGAAATCAATCGCGTAGTGAAAAACGCTGACTTCTCCGGTGTAACCACTACAGCGGAAGCCATTCGCGTCGCCTTGAAATTTATTACAAAACGTTAATATAGGAAAAGAAAGGAGGCATTCGCCATGGATTTTGATCATCAGGAAGATTTAGATGTTGAAATCGTCCACAACGGCCAAATTCACTCACCCCATGCACAAGCAGATGAAGCCCAGGAATTATCTTTACGACCAGAGTTTTTGCGGGAATACATTGGCCAAGCTGAATTAAAAGAAGAATTAGCGATTTATATACAAGCAGCTGAAAATCGTGAAGAAGCCCTTGACCATGTCCTCCTTTATGGACCACCAGGTTTAGGGAAAACCACCCTGGCTAATATTATCGCCAATGAAATGGGGGTTAATATTCAAACGACTTCTGGACCAGCTATTGAAAAAACAGGAGACTTACTAGTCTTGTTGAATGAGCTTTCAGAAGGAGATGTCTTGTTTATTGATGAAATTCATCGCTTACCCCGTGTGGTAGAAGAAATGTTGTATTCTGCTATGGAAGACTACCAAGTAGATATTATTGTTGGGCAAGATGAAGGGGCCCACCCTGTGCATTTCCCGCTGCCACCTTTTACCTTAATTGGGGCAACAACTAGGCCAGGCGCCTTGTCGTCACCACTAAGACACCGGTTTGGGATTGTGCAACATTTACGCTACTATACAGTGGATGAATTAGCGACCATTGTCGAACGGACAGCCCGTTTATTTGAAGTGCCAATTAAAGATCAAGCAGCGAAAGAAATCGGGATGCGGTCACGAGGGACACCTCGTATCGCCAACCGATTATTAAAGCGGGTCCGTGATTTTGCCCAAGTATATCACGAAGATGGTTTAATTGACGATCCTATCACGGATAAGGCCTTATCTATTTTGAAAGTAGACCAGGCAGGTTTAGATGAAACGGATCGAAAAATTCTCGAGGTGATTATTCGCTATTATGGTGGGGGACCGGTTGGTTTGTCGACCATAGCAGCGAATATCTCAGAGGAAACGACAACAATAGAAGATATGTATGAACCCTTCTTAATTCAAAATGGGTTCTTACAAAGAACGCCACGTGGTCGTCTAGCAACACCAAAGGCCTACGACCATTTAGGCATACCCTATGCGGAGGAATTTTAAGTGACATTAACGACAAATGATTTTGATTTTGACTTACCAGAAGAACTGATTGCCCAAGTACCTATTCAAGACCGGTTGGCTAGTAGACTGCTGAAACTTGACGCCCAAACTGGGGATTTCCAGGATGGCCATTTTCCAGATGTAGCAAGTGAACTTGAAGCGGGAGATGTCTTGGTATTGAATAATACCCGAGTATTACCAGCGCGTTTACACGGGATTCGTACTGATACGGGTGGACATATCGAAGTCTTACTACTAAATAATACGGAGGACGACAAATGGGAAACCTTGGTTAAACCAGCTCGTCGTATTCGTGTGGGGACTGAGATTGCTTTTGGGGACGGTCAATTAGTGGCGGTTGTTACTGAAGTGCTTGATCATGGTGGACGAATTGTGGAATTCAAATATAATGGCATCTTTTTAGAAGTCCTTGAGGCTTTAGGTGAAATGCCATTACCGCCATATATCAAAGAGAAACTAGACAATCCTGACCGGTATCAAACCGTCTATGCCAAGGAAAATGGGTCAGCGGCAGCGCCAACAGCGGGTCTTCATTTTACAGAGGAATTTATGGCCGACTTAAAAGACCGGGGCGTTGAAATTGCCTACCTAACTTTACATGTTGGGCTTGGGACCTTCCGGCCGGTATCTGTGGATGATATCGATGCCCACAAAATGCATTCAGAATTCTATCGCTTAGACCAAGAAAATGCGGCTAAAATTCGACGTGCCCAAGAAGGTGGACACAAGGTGATTGCAGTTGGGACGACATCTATCCGCACCCTTGAAACGATTGGCACTAAATTCAAGGGGCAAGTCCAACCTGATTCTGGTTGGACCGATATTTTTATCGCACCAGGCTATCAATTTAGCGTGGTTGAAGGTTTTATTACTAACTTCCACTTACCTAAATCAACTTTAATTATGTTGGTTTCAGCCTTTGCCGGACGCGACCATGTCCTTGCGGCTTACCAGCATGCGGTTGAAGAAAAATACCGGTTCTTCTCCTTTGGGGATGCCATGTTCTTACGAGGGCCCCAATACGCTGATCCAGCGATTACTGCAGAAGATATCGAAGCGGCGAAACAACGAAATAGTCATTTTTTTACTAATGAAGACAAATAAATAGTGATTTTAAACAAACCGTATGAATGAGGAGGTGACCGGATGTTTGTGCCATTACATGTAAATTCAGCCTATTCCCTATTAACTAGTCCCATGTCTGTTGAAGCGTACGTACAAGCAGGGGCATCTGCAGGTTATACCCATTTAGGCTTGGCCGATGTCAATGTCATGTCAGGAAGCTTGACATTCGTCCGTGCCTGTGAACAAAATGGCATCACCCCTTTAATCGGGCTAACCGTCCAGTTGAATATTGACAATGTCAAAGAAGAATTGGTTGTTTACGCAAAAAACTACAAAGGCTATCAGCATCTGATGGCCCTTTCGTCGTCCTTAAAATTACAAGCAGAAGCCAACCGCCGGGCCATTTACCAAGAAATCACCATCCACGCAGACGATTATGTGGTGATTTTTTCTGCTATGAACGGCCCCCATATGCGGTACTTGAAACAAGGTGACGGTCAGGCAGACTACGACCAGTTAGAGAAAGAGCTACTTTGGTGGCGACGCCATTTTTCAGATGACCAATTATTCCTAGGTCTTTCAGCTTTGGAGAATGAACAATTCCACGCAAAAGCCATCATCGAATTGAGTGAACAATCAGGGATTCCATTAGTCGCTATGCCGCACATTCAATATGCAAAACCAGAGGACTTCTTCACCCAACAAGTCCTTGAAGCCATTGACAATAATAAGCCAATGATAGGGATTGATGAGTTGAAGCAAGTGAAAGGAACCCATGCACTCAGAAGTCCAGACCAATGGGCCAAGATGTACCAAGACCCAGATGATCAAGATTCAGTTTATAAAGATTCCTTGAACCGATTAGAGGCAGCGGTGAAGGGTATTGACATTGTATTTCCTCAAGTTGAAACCTTGCTGCCCAAATACCCGCTACCAAGTGAATACACGGATACACCTAAATACCTAAAAGACCTAGCGGAAGCAGGGTTAGTTAAGCGGGTGTCGGAGATTACAGATGCCTATACCGACCGTTTAGCTTATGAATTGTCAGTCATCCATGATATGGGCTTTGACGATTATTTCTTACTCGTTTGGGACGTGATGAACTATGCCCACCAACACCATATCCAAACGGGTCCAGGACGTGGGTCGGCTGCCGGAGCCTTGGTGGCTTACGTCTTAGAAATTACAGACGTTGACCCGATTGCAAACGACTTACTATTTGAGCGGTTCTTGAATCCAGAACGGCAGAATATGCCGGACATTGACCTGGATTTCCCAGATAATAAACGGCAAGAAGTGCTCGACTATGTCTACCGGAAATACGGAGACAACCATGTAGCACAAATTGCAACTTTTGGGACATTTGGTGCTCGGCAAGCCTTGCGAAATGTGGGATCTGTCTTTGGGAAAGCGCAAGTGACCTTGTCAGAATGGGCTAATACAGTAGGTAATAACCCTAATTTACCAGCTGAAACACTAACAGCAGTCCATGACCAGTCCCAGAAATTGCGGGAATTAATTGAAAACGAAGACCACGGGCAATTGTGGTTTGATACCGCCCGTAAACTAGAAGGGTTACCACGCCACGTCTCCACCCATGCAGCCGGTGTTGTGATTGCGGACCAACCTCTAACCTTGCATACACCGCTTCAAGCCTCATCTACCCATATTCCAAACACCCAATATACAATGGGGGATGTTGAGGCAGTGGGCCTACTGAAGGTCGACTTTCTGAGCCTATCCAACCTGACTATTTTGCATGACGGGTTAGCGGCCGTTGGTAAATTAACCAGTCGACCAGTCAAAGCCTTGGATATTCCATTAGATGATCCAAAGACTTATGAAATCTTCCAACATGCAGATACCAATGGCGTCTTCCAATTTGAATCGGACGGTATTAAGAATGTTTTGAAACAAGTAGCGCCAACATCCATTGAAGATGTGGTGGCTGTTAATGCCTTGTACCGACCAGGTCCAGTCCAACAAATTCCACATTTTGTGGCCAGAAAGCATGGACGTGAAGCTATTGCTTACCCACACCCTGATTTAGTACCAATGTTAGCCCCTACATATGGCGTTATGGTCTACCAGGAACAAGTAATGCAGGTGACCCAAAAAATTGCAGGATTTAGTCTGGGTGAAGCGGATATCTTGCGTCGTGCCATCGGTAAAAAGAAACATGAAACCATTGAAAAAGTCCGCAAACAATTTATCAGTGGGGCTATTGAAAATGGCTACCAGGAAAGTGTCGCTGTGCAAATCTATGACTATATTGAAGCCTTCGCCAACTATGGTTTCAATAAGTCGCATTCCTTTGCTTACTCATACTTGGCCTACCAATTGGCTTGGATCAAGGCCAATTATCCAGTTGCTTTTTATTATGGTAACCTGAAACATACAAGGATATATGATAAAAAAGGGAAGAACCTGGTACTAGAAGCGAAAAACCACGGGGTTGAAGTGGTCAATCCAGATATCAACAAGTCATTTTATGGCTTGTCAGTTGTGGACGACCATCAATTACAACTCGGCTTAGGGGACATTCGAGGCATTCCTAAGCGGGCAGTAGAAGAAATGATTCAAGATCGGGAAGCGGAAGGACCATTTAAGGACTTTGCCGACTTTATCCACCGACTTGGAAAGCTCGCCCTCAAAGAAGACATCTTAGTTAAATTAGCCCAAGCAGGTGCTTTGGATAGCTTTGGTTACAACCGACGTACCTTACAATTGGAAGCTATCCCTAAGATGATTACCCATGAGCAACTCTTTAAAACAAACAATCAACACCAAACCTCGCTACTTGGGGACGATGACTTGTCAGCCATGTTCGCACCCAAGATTGTTGAAATCGATGAATTTGACCAACACCAATTAATTGAAAATGAAATAGAAACGCTGGGGCAAGCATTATCGATTAGCCTTTTTGAAGACTATGAAAGTTTTTATCAAACAGGGATTATTGATTACATTGAAAACCTCAAAGAAAATGACAAAGCCTTTTTCATAGGGGAGGTTATGGCGGTGAAACGAATCACTACTAAGAAAAATCAACCCATGGCCTTTGTGACATTAGAGGACCAAACGGGGCAAATTTCTGTGACGGCATTCCCGGAAGCTTATATAACTTTCGCCAAACATTTAAACCAGGGCAATGCCTTGTTGGTTTACGGAAAGACGCAAAAGCGCAATGATGACTTGCAGGTAGTCTTGACTAAGGCTTGGATGTTGGATGAAGATACAAAAGCTTATTTAAACAATTTGAGTCAAAAACAAGCAGACGGTTCTGGGCAAGCAGATCATGCTGGCGGACAAAAAGACCAGCTTGCACAAAGCACTCAAGCCCCAGTTTGTTGGATTCGTGTTGAAGATAAGGCCAAGGCTAGTGAGCTGAAAGCTGGACTACTAGAAGTTGTTGGCAAATATCCTGGTCAAACCAGGCTGCATTTTACGATTGTGGCGAGTCAAGAAAACTACTGGTTGTCTGAAAAGTATGCGATTGAAGTGACGGATGAATCGGTTACAGAATTGATTGCTTTCTATGGCGAGGAAAATGTGGTTGTTAAATAGCATAGAATACTTGTATATCTTTGCACAAAATTAGAAAACGTAAGACATTGGTAAGGAAAAATGGTAGAATAACACTGTAAATAAATTAATTGAGGTGAAAATATGGGAAAACGTATAGGAGTTTTAACTAGTGGTGGAGATGCACCTGGCATGAACGCAGCTATCAGAGCAGTAGTTCGCAAAGCAATTCATGACGGCGATGAAGTTTTCGGTATTCGCTATGGTTATCGTGGCTTAGCTGAAGGTGATATTTTCCAAATGGCGGAACGCGATGTAAGTGATTTGACTTCTCGTGGAGGAACCATGCTTTATACTGCTCGTTATCCAGAATTTCAGAATGAAGAAGGCCGTAGACCTGCTATTGAACAATTAAAAAAACATGGTATTGACTCTTTAGTAGTAATTGGTGGGGATGGTTCTTACCGTGGTGCTGCATCATTAGCGGCAGCAGGTATTCAAACTGTCGGCATTCCAGGAACAATTGATAATGATATTCCTGGTACTGAATATACAATCGGTTTTGATACCGCATGTAATACTGCCTTGGAAGCAATCGATAAAATTCGTGATACGGCTACTAGTCATCTTCGTACATTCGTAATCGAAGTGATGGGACGTAATGCGGGTGATATTGCTGTATGGACTGGTATCGGGTCAGGTGCTGAGCAGATTATTATTCCAGAAGCGGAATTTAATATGGATGAAGTTGTTGCGAATATCGAAGAAGGTAGACGTCGCGGTAAGAAACACTCTATTATTATTCTTGCTGAAGGTGTAATGGAAGGTCATGAATTTGCCGATAAACTTTATGAATATGATGACTATCATGCACGTGTTACTGTGTTGGGACACGTTCAACGTGGTGGATCACCTACAGCTCGTGACCGTGTGTTAGCAGCATTATTCGGTTCTAAAGCTGTTGAATTGCTACATGAGGGTGCTAGCGGTGTTTGTGTAGGTATCAGTGGAGAAGATATTATCGCTACTGATATTAATGAAGCATTGCAAACAAAAGGACACTCACGTTCGTCACAAGTAAATCTATACAATATCAACTCAGAAATTTCATTTTAATTTTTTTCTAAGAAAGGATGCATTAATCATTATGGAAAAAAACACTAAAATTGTATGTACAATTGGCCCCGCATCGGAGTCTGTAGACACTTTAGTTCAACTTATCGAAGCAGGTATGAACGTTGCACGTTTAAACTTCTCTCATGGAGACCACGACGAGCATTTAGCACGTATCAACAACATCCGTGAGGCTTCAGAAAAAACTGGTCGTCGCGTTGCAATCTTATTAGATACTAAAGGTCCTGAAATTCGTACAAACAACATGAAAGACCACAAACCTGTAACATTGGTTAAAGGTTCTGAAGTTCGCGTATCAATGACAGAAGTTGAGGGTGACGAAAAAAAATTCTCAATTACATACACTGAATTGATTAATGATGTAGAAAAAGGTTCTCATATCTTAATTGATGATGGTTTAGTAGACTTATTAGTAACTGATATCGACACTGCAAACAACGAAATCGTTACTGAAGTACAAAACACTGGTATCATCAAAGATAAAAAAGGTGTT
>NZ_JBOEQF010000017.1:0-21830 GCF_050689315.1 Aerococcus sp. L_32 | reverse complement strand
GTACACATGGTTAGCAAATTTTGTTACTAAATATAATTGCTTGTCGCCTAGATATTCCATGAAGGCGTCTAGATTCGCATGGTAAGTAATATCTACAGCATTCCAATAGTCCAACCCAGCACGTTTTAAATGCTTGTCATCTGTTTTAAACCCTAAAGGCTCAATCAAATGTAAGTGGGTATCAGTCGCTGCACAAGTACGGGCAATATTTCCTGTATTTGCTGGAATTTCTGGTTCAAATAATACAATATGGTTAGTCATTATGTCGCTTCTTTCTATATAAATACTGTTTTCATCACGTATATGAAACCAAATGGCTTCTTTCGCCCATTAATTATATCATATTTGAAAGTTATTCGGTCCCTTCTAATGATTGCCTTCATTGCCTTTTTATCTACACCGGTCCTAAATTTTGTTATGATACTCTTTAGGAAAAAAGAAAGATCATCACCGTTAGATGTAATTACATCTAAATCGGTTTGAAAGGATTGACTATGAAAGACAATAAAAAACACACTAGTACGACCAATTGGGGGCTAGTCTTTGTGATGGCTGGCGCGATGACTGCGACCTTAATCGGTTCAGGATTTGCGACCGGTCAGGAAATTATGCAATACTTTGTAGCCCACGAATGGACAGGCATTTTAGGGGTCATCGCCACCTTCCTAACAGTAGGCTTTTCAAGCGATGCCTTCTTTAAAGCAGGTTTAGCCAGCAAAGAAAACCTAGATAGTCCAAATGACGTTTTCAAGGTATTTGCCGGTGATAAGATCGGTGGCTTGTATAAATACATCGCCTTAATCACCCTATTTTTAACCTATGCCGTAATGGTTGCTGGCGCAGGTGCCACCATCCAACAACAATTTGGTGTCCCCGTATATATAGGATCTGGTTTCATGTATATCGCTTCCGCCCTAACCGTGATGTTGGGTATGGACAAAATCACTAGGATTTTAGGAAATATTGGCCCGACGGTTGCCGGTTTTGCCATTGTATTAGGTTTACTCAGTTTATCCACTAATAACGGTGACCTTGGTCAAGCTTCTGGCATGGTCCAAAATGCCGTAGCTTCAGGCACTATTCAAGCTGCTTCTGGAAATTGGTTGGTGTCCGCTTTAAACTATGTGGGCTTGATCATTATGTTAAACGCTGGTTTTATTGCCCAAATTGGTATTCAAGCCAATAACCAGACAGAAACGAAGGCAGCAGCTCTTTTCTCATCTGGGATCTATGCACTAGGCATTTTTATCTTGTACATGGCTTTTATGGGGACATTCTCACTAATCGCGGGTGCACAAGTACCGACTTTAGCTATCGCTAACCAGCTACATCCATGGCTTGGCTATGCCTTCATTGTGATCATCCTATTGGCGATTTATTCAACGGTTGTGTCCATGTTGTGGAATGTGGCAGCATCCGTAACGACTGATGGCACGACTTATAATAAAGTGGCCACGGCCGTTTTAGGTTTCATTGCGACGGCTATCGGCTTGTTTCTACCTTTTGACCAGCTAGTGAATATCGTCTATGTGGTGGCTGGTTATTTCGGGATTATCTTCCTATTTATGATGATTTGGCGTGCTTTAACTAGACTATTAGCCAAATAATAGGTGAATTTGGTAATTGTTTTTTTCGTGGTATAATGTTCTTGATACAAACATTAAATAGAAAGAAGGATGTTTACATGCAGATTGGTATACCAAGAGAGATTAAGGCGCAAGAAGACCGCGTTGGTTTAACGCCTGGTAATGTACGAACTTTGATCAATAACGGCCACGAAGTACTGGTTGAAGCGGGTGCTGGTGCCGGCGCAGGCTTTACGGACGGCGAATACGCTTCAGCCGGTGCCCGTATTGAAGATCAACCAGCGACAATTTGGGCCAGCGAGATGGTCATCAAAGTCAAAGAACCGTTAGCATCTGAATACGACTACTTCCACGAAGGCTTGATACTGTTCGCCTACTTCCATTTAGCGCCAGAGCTTGAACTAACTGACGCCCTGGTAGCCCATAAAGTAACGGCTATCGCCTATGAAACCATGGTGGAAAACGGCAGCCTGCCACTACTAACACCTATGTCTGAAGTTGCTGGACGAATGGCAATCCAAATCGGTGCCCACTACCTAGAAAAACAAAACGGTGGTTCTGGTATCTTACTTTCAGGTGTACCAGGTGTTGCATCGGGTCATGTCGTTGTCATTGGTGGTGGTACCGTTGGTTACAACGCAGCCAAAGTAGCTGTTGGCATGGGCGCTCGCGTAACGATTTTAGATGTCAATACTGGTCGCCTTGCCCAACTAGAAGACATCTTAAACGGCAAAGTGACTACCCTAATGTCCAACGAAGAAAATATCCGTCAAGTCCTCAAAGACGCGGATGTTGTCGTTGGATCTGTATTAGTCACTGGTCGTCGTGCGCCAGTACTCGTGTCCGAAGAAATGGTTCAGACGATGAAAGCTGGATCAGTATTGGTGGATATCGCCGTTGACCAAGGTGGTAACTTTGAAACCTCCCACCCAACAACCCACCAAGACCCAGTCTATGTAAAACATGGGGTAACCCACTACACAGTAGCCAATATCCCGGGTGCAGTACCACGTACCTCAACATTGGCCTTAACCAATGCCACAATGAAATTTGCCAACCAAATCATTAACCAAGGTGTAGAAGCAGCTGCCAAAAACAGCGAAACTATTCTAACAGGCATCAACACCTACCAAGGTCACCTGACCCACGAAGGTGTAGCCGAATCGCAAAACCGTGACTACACAACAATCCAAGACCTACTAAACAAATAAATTAAAGCTATTATCAGCAACAAAAAACCGCCATTTCTTAAAAGAATAGCGGTTTTTTGTTATCGATAAATTTGATTAAGCTTGCAAATCCTATTAACATACTTCTTGTAAGATAGATATGTATCACAAAACGTTTTTGACCACTATTAAACAGTTAGCCAAGATATCAGCATCACACCTGTGACATAGCGTTGAAAGCAATCTTACGTTTCAGATGTTCATTTTTAAGATTGCCCGCGCCTATTCAAGACGGACCATAGTCGTTGAACACAAAGAACTAACACAATCAATTGCAAATACTTCTATATAAAAGGAAGATATTTTTAGCATGCACATTAGACATTACAAACTGTTTATCAAAAGACTAACGTGCAAATACAGCAGTTCTTTTCAGGAAGTTTTGCGTTCTTTCTTCTTGAGTATTATCAAATACTTCTTCAGGTGTCCCTTGTTCAACAATGTTGCCATTTTCCATAAAGATGACTCTATCCGCAACTTCATAAGCAAATTGCATTTCATGGGTCACAATGACTAAAGTGGATCCGCTTTGGGCTACATCTTTAATGACTTCCAAGGTTTCCCCAACTAACTCTGGATCTAAGGCCGATGTTGGTTCATCGAATAGAATAACTTCTGGATTCAAAGCCAAAGCGCGCGCTATCCCCACCCGTTGTTGTTGCCCACCTGAAAGTTCATGTGGATAGTGGTCTTCTTTTCCTTCCAAACCAACCTTAGCTAAAAGGTCTCGCCCTTTTTCTGCTGCTTGTTTCTTAGGCACTTTACGGGCAATCACTAAACCTTCAATAACATTTTCTAAAGCCGTCCGGTTTGAAAATAGGGCATATTGTTGGAAAACCATAGCTGTCTTCTTACGAATATCTAGAATTTCTTTCTTAGAAACTTTTTCAAAGTCTACTTGTTGGTCCCCAATTTTCAGGTGGCCTTTATCCGCACGCTCTAAAAAGTTAAGGCAACGTAGGAAGGTGGTCTTCCCTGAACCAGATGGGCCAATAATTACGACCACCTCGCCTTGGTTAATGGTTAAATCGATCCCTTTAAGGATTTCATTTTGATCAAATTTTTTGTGGATATTTTCAACTTGTATCATAGGGCACTTCCTTTCACAAATTTTCTAGTATAATTGCGTTCAAATAATTGCGATACTTGTTCCACTGTAATCGACAGCGCCCAGTAAATAATAGCTGCTGCAATATAAGATTCTAGGAAGGTATAGCTTGTTGTCGCTGTAATTAAAGCCCCGTTCAAGACATCGACCACTGATACCAAGGATACCAATGAAGATGTCTTGATTAAGACAATTAATTGGCTACAAATCATGGGTAATGCGATGGGGATCATTTGTGGAAAAATGACCCGGGCAATGGTTTGAAATTGGGTTAAACCAATGGATGCCGCTGCATCCCATTGGTCTTTTGGAATGGCAGATAAGGCACCACGGAAAATCTCCGAAATAGAAATGGTTGCCGTGAAACTAAGGACAAGGATGCCAATGTATTCACGGTTGATATCTGAAAAACGTATCGGCAAGCTTAAGCTAGTGGCTACTTGATCAAACAAGTCTGAGAAAAGTAGGTAAGCAACCATTAAGCTTAGCACAACTGGTACCCCTTTCCCAATGGTAATTAAACCAGCGAGAAATTTGCTTAAGACAGGCACTTGGAAGAAACGTGCCAGTGCGATGAGTAGGCCAAAGATAATCCCAATGAATAAGGGAATGAAGGCCAAGCGCAAGGTGACTGGGATAAATGGAACAGCTGCTTTAAAGGCTTCTGCTATTGCTGTAAAATCGATGGGCATTGTGGTGCCCTCCTTTCTTTATTCGGTATAGTCAGCACCAAGGATTTCGGTGGAAAGTTCTGATAAGGTCCCTTCTTCTCGTAATTCTTTGATGGCTCCGTCAACGGCTGTTTGTAATGCTTCATCGCCTAGTTGGAAGACGTAGTAGATACCAGCAGTTTTTAGGGCTTCATCTGAGGCTTGCAAGTTGATATCGAATTGTTCGTTGTATTTATCAACGTCAAATTTTGTCAAAATGGCTGCGTCTGCTGTTCCATTTTGTAGACCAGAGACCAATAATTCACCATTCACTTCACTGTAGACAATTTCTATGGCATCATCATTTTCAGCGTTATAGGTCTCTAAAATATTGGCTACCTCGCTAGCTGGGGATGCAAATACCTTTTTGCCTTTAAGGTCATCTAAAGATTGGTAAACTTGACCGGTAGATTCATCGGCTACGATATGGTGGGCGTAATTGTTGTAGGCTTCTTCCCCGTATAGGTATTTGGCCCCGCGCTCGTCGTTATAAGCGTAGTTGTGGGCTGCAAGTTGGACCTTGTCGGCTGAAAGTGACGTTAGAATATTTTTGAAGTCCATAGATTCATATTCAAAGTTGTATTGGTCTAACTTTTCGTCCACCGCCCGCAAGACTTCAATGTCATAACCTTGTAAGTCTTCATTTTCATCTAGGTAAACAAAGGGTTGGTAAGCATTTCCTGTTCCCACAGTAATGGTTTCCGCATCTGGATTAGCTGTGGCTTCTTCATCAGTTGCTTCAGCTGATCCGCAAGCTGCTAGTAAAAAGGCTGAGGCAATACCCGTTAATATAAACCGTTTTTTGAATCTTTCATGTGTAATTTTCTTCATATTTTAAATCCCACTTTCTCCCTTTTATTGCGTGTAATCATCGCCTAAATATTCGATTGATAATTCTGTTAACGTCCCTTCATCAATCAACTCTTGGATAGCGCCATCAACGGCTTGCTGTAATGCTTCATCGCCTTTTCTATATAAGAAATTGGCTTTTGAACCACTAACTGGTTGTTCTGAGATGGCCAAGTTGGCATTGAATTGTTCGTTGTATTTGTTACCGTCATATTCTTTTAAAATTCCTGCATCAGCTGTACCGTTTTGTAGGCTAGAAATAAAGATTTCACTACCACCTTCGTTATAGACGATGTTGATTTGTTCATCTTCTCCGTGTTCGCTGTTGTATTCTTCAACGACATGGGCTTCATTAGCCCCTGGTGAGGCGATCACCTTTTTCCCTTGTAGGTCGTCTAAGCTGTTGTATTCGCCCTCACCTTCAATCGAAATAATATGTAAGGTGATATTGTTATAGCCAACTTCACCAAAGAGGTATTTTTCCGCTCGTTCATCATTGTATTGATATTGGTGGGCCGCTAAATCAACTTTCCCAGCTTGTAGGGAAGTCAAGATATTCTTGAAGTCTGACGATTCGTATTCAAAGTTATATTGGTCTAATTTTTCATCAACGGCCTTCAACACGGCCACGTCATAACCATCTAATTCGCCGTTTTCATCTAAGTAAACAAATGGTTGGTAGCCATTCCCAGTGCCAACAACTATCGTTTCTGCATCCGGATTGGACGCTGCTTCTTGGTCTTCTGAAGCATCCGCATTCCCGCAAGCACCAAGTAGTAAGGCTGAAGCAATACCCGTTAACACAAATCCTTTTTTAATTTTATTTCCAAATATTTTCTTCATAGCATGATATCCACCTTTTCATTTTCTATTGGGTGTAATCGTCACCTAAGTATTCAACCGATAATTCTTTCAAAGTCCCCTCATCAATCAACTCTTGTAAGGCACCGTCAACAGCCTCTTTCAGCTTTTCGTCAGCCTTGTCATATAAGAAGTAGGTTTTTGATACCGAAATCGGTTCAGAGGCAATTTCTAAGTTGGCGTCAAATTGTTCATTGTATTTATTGGTGTCATATTTAGTTAAAATCCCTGCGTCTGCCGTCCCGTTTTGTAAACCTGAAACAAAGATTTCACTGGCACTTTCGTTATAAATAATGGCGATTTGTTCATCTGCATTTTCATGTTCACTGTTATATTGTTCCAATAAGTAAGCCACGTTAGAACCTGGTGAAGCGAACACTTTCTTCCCTTGTAGGTCATCTAAAGTTGCATATTGTTCATTGCCTGCAATGTTTACAATATATAGGGTGTAGTCGGTATAACCCACTTCCCCGTACAGGTATTTTTCCGCTCGTTCATCATTATATTCATATTGGTGAGCCGCTAAATCAATCTTCCCAGCTGACAATGAGGTTAAGATATTCTTGAAATCAGATGACTCATATTCAAAATTGTAGTCGGCTAATTTTTCGTCAATCGCTTCAAGGACAGCTACATCATATCCAGTTAATTCGCCATTTTCATCTAAGTAAACAAAGGGTTGGTAGCCATTCCCTGTCCCAACGACAACTGTCTCTGCATCCGGATTCGATGATGCTGTTGCGTCTTCATCCGTCGCTTCAGCTGACCCGCAAGCTGCAAGGACCGCTGTTGCTACAAAAGTTAATAATCCCCATCGTATAAAAGCTGCTCTTTTCTTCATTAGTAGGTCTCCCCTTTTCCACTTCTAAGTGTATATGAATTAAATAGTTCATCATTTTTAATTAAAATCTCTGGATCAAGTCCAGCTGGCGCCACCTCAGTTTTCGCTTTCGATTGGAATTGGAATCGTTTAGATAACCAAGCAAATACCCGCTCCAAGACGATAGATAAGACGATGAAGATGATGGCTGCCACGAAATACCCTTCAAGTGACCGATAAGTTAAAGCCGCTAAAGCCCGAACCTTCCCAATCACATCGATAACCCCTAGTGAGAAGGCCAGTGATGTATCTTGTAATAGGCTGACGATCATGGTTCCTGTAGCAGGAATAGCAATTCGTACCGCTTGTGGCAAAATGATTCGGCGGTAGGTTTGCAGTTTAGTCAAGCCAACAGAGGCTGCCGCTTCCTTCTGGTCGGTTGCGACACTTGAAATCGCTGACCGGAAGATTTCTGAGAAAAAGGCCGCCGTACTCAACCCATATGTAATGTAAACATAGTCAATCTTTTCAATATTGGCTAAAGCCGTAAAGACAATCGGTAGCCCGTAATAAATTAAGAACAATTGCACTAGAATGGGCGTCCCCCTGATGAAAGACACAAACACCTGACTAATTTGTGATAAGACCGGCACTTTTTCAATTCTCACAAAAGCAATAGCCAAGCCGAGTAACATTCCGACTGCAGTAGCAACTGCCACAATGGCTAGTGTCGTAGGGAGTGCGGATAATATTTTCGGGAAAAAGGATACAATATATTCCCACTTAAAAAATTCTGACATGCGTTTTTCCTCCTATTTGATGGACCCATTTCATCGGCTATTCAGCCGTCACTATCATTTCATTCACTAAAATTTCAAATCATTAAATGGTCAAATCTTGGTACTCATAATAAGGCGCTTCAACCCGAAGGACGCTTTCATCAAACCGTTCAGGAATCAAGACCTTATACAAAGAAACGCCAATATCATTTGGATCCTCTCTTGTGCCTAAAACTTGGTAGCCATTTCTTAAATACATGTCCAATAACCATGGATGTCTTTTACCAGAAGTCCCTAAGACATAGGCTGGTGCTTTTAAGGTCTTCACCAAGAATTCCTCTTCCACTTGTTTCAGGAATTTCTTTCCAATCCCTTGTCCCTTAAATTCGTTAGCAGTCGCAAACCACCACAAGAAAGGATAGTGTGAAATAGGGCTGTCATTTTCCCAGGGTTGACGAATCGTGATGGTTGAAATTAACTGGCCATCCCGCTCTAACACTAAAGCAATCCCCGTTTCAATATTTTCAGTGACCGATTCTAACGTAGCGTTTGTTGACGGCCAATCAATACCTAAATCCTTCACCTCTTGGAATGACTCTTGAATAAGAGCTAAATATGCTGGTGCGTCCTCTTTAGTAGCAATTCTTATACGATCTTTTCCCATCTTGCTGCCTCCTTAATAACCTCATGGCCGATACGGCTGGTAAATCTATAAAGTTGTTCATCAATTCGATTGGTTACACTGTCTTCGATAATAAAATCTCTACCATCTTTCACTACTTGGTCTTGCGTTGCAAAGGTTGACTGTAACAATTCTTCTGTACCCAGTTCCTTCAATACAGGCTCCAAAGCATATTGTAAGGCCAACAAATGGTGTTTCGACCCTCCTAAGCCCAAACCATAAACCACCTTGTCTTGGAGTGCCTTTTGCGGCAATACATCAAGATACGCCTTTAAAATCCCTGAGTAGCTTCCTTGGAAGACTGGCGTAAATACCAAAACCCCATCTGAATTCAATACTTGTTGGTTGACCGCTTGGATGGTCTTATCCTTATAGTCCGCCGTCATTAAAGCTTCGGCTGGTAACATATGGACTTGGATTACCTGCGTTTGAATCTTATATTCGAATAACACCTGCTGGGCATAGGCCACCAAACCATTCAATCGTGAAGATAATGAATTTGCGCCTACAATTAAAGTTACTTTTGTCATATCCTTCCCTCTTTCTTTGGTGATTGCTTTCACTGATTTCATACATCTAGACATTTTTGAAAAATAAAAACCCCTCCCTAATAAACAACCTTGTCTATTAGGAAGGGGCGATTGGTTAACAATCGCGGTGCCACCCTTATTCAAATTGCCCTCGCGAGCAATCTCTTATCCAGTAAATACCTTACATACTGAAAGAAATAACGGTCCCAACCGTCCAACCAGCTTTCACTGACTAGATGCTCAGAGCTCATTTTCATTACCGGTAAACATCTGATTTCACCAAATTCAGACTCGCTGTGGATTACCTGCATAACTACTCTACTCATCAAAGCAATTGGTTATAAAAAAGATTTGCAACTTTTGCTTGCAGTAAATTTAACAAATCTCATGCATCTGCATCAATATTACTGCCTAGAAAAAACAATCAATGAATTCACTTTCGTCTAATCGCCTTTTTTTGAAAAAAGGACAAAACCCTTTATTCCTCTTAGGTTTTCATCTGATTATCATCTTCTTTTAATCGTTAACCGCTATCATCACTGATATAGAAGTGGCAAAAACGGCGAGTAAAAACCACTCATTAAAGAACAATTATTGTACTTCGTGTACCTTTTAAGTAAATCTTATTGATTAAAAAACACCCTAATATCAGTATTTATCAGACTTTGGACAAAAAACTTGATAAACTTTTCCGGTTATCATTTGACCTAGATAAGCGATCAATAGTAAGCACCTATCAAAAATGACCGCAAAAAATAGACATGATCATTAGTGACCATGTCTCAGTTACAAAATATTTGTCTTTCAAAATCTAGTTTTCCACCATAAAAAAATCAGTCATGTTCTTTAATAGTTTTTATTTAATTAAGTTAGATTATGCAGCTCTACTAGACAGATTTTCGGATGCAACTTACCTAGCATGCCCACTGCTTTTTAAGGCAATGATAGATAAAATATAAGCGGAAATCTTACTTAATTACTGGTTGAAATTATTGTTCTGAAGGATTTTCGAAGGCTGGTTCTAAGTGACCACTTGCAGCTAGTTCTTCTAAGTAGTCATAGACTTCTTGTGAGGTAAAAGCTGCTTTCAATGCTTGTATTTTTTCCGAATCTGCATTGCCTTCTCGAGTTACGATTTGTAAGGCAAAACGATTAGAATCATCTTCTTCAAGGAATAACGCCTCTTCTGGTGTTAAACCAATTTCTGAAATATAAGTTGGGTAGTTAAAGACTAAGTCAACCCCATCTTCATACGAAGCATTTAAATTCAACAAGTCGACATGGGTAAAGTTTAGGTTTTTGTCATTTTCCGTAATATCATCAACTGTTACAAAAGTTTCATCCGGTACGTCAATCAAACCTTGAGCGTCTAAAATATGTAAAGCACGCGCTTCATTGGTCATATCACTTGGAATAGCCACTTCTGCGCCATCTTCAATATCCTCAATACTTTCATATTCTGGTGCATAGAAACCAACGACAGCATTGTAAATCGGTTGAATAGCTACTAAGTCACCGTTACGTTCTTCATTGAAAACTTCCATAAATGGTTCATGTTGTGCAAAAGATGCATCCGCTTCATCATTTAAAACGGCTTCATTGTATTGAATGTTGTCTGAAACCTCAACCAACTCAATTGTATAAGGGTCTTCCACAACTTCAGCAGCTAATTCCACAATATCAGTCATTGGTGTTGTATGTGAAGCAACTTTAATTACCGTATCCTCACTAGTTGTAGACCCAGAAGCTGTAGACTCAGCATTTTCGCTCCCATTTCCACAAGCAGCTAACAATAATCCTGCTGATAATACCCCTGTAAACAATAAACCTTTCTTCATACATCTTACCTCCAAATTTTTTTGTAAAAAGATTACCTTATTTTAAGCTGGCGCTAACTTAAGGAAAATAAAGCTATTTTCCAATGAGTTGTGCCTCAACAACCACTAACTTAACGGTGGTCGACTTTCTTAGCTAGTTTAAGTCCTAACCACTGACAAACTTGTACGATCACAATAATCAAAACGATAGCCGTGTACATCATGTCGGTTTCATAACGCTGGTAGCCATACCTGATCGCGAAATCGCCAATACCACCACCACCAACAACACCCATAATCGTTGAGTAGGAAATGAAAGACACAAAAGCCGTTGTATAGCCAATAATCAAGGATGACTTGGCTTCCACAAATAAGAATTTGGTTACCAATTGCCAAGTATTAGCCCCTAAAGCATCGGCTGTTTCAAGGACGCCGCGGTCAACGTCCAGTAACGACTGCTCGACAAAGCGGGCATATAGAGCGATGGCAATCACCATCATCGGAAATGATGCAGCTACTGGGTCCCCTGTCGCTCGCCCGTAAGTCGCTCGAATCAGCGGTTGCATAGAGACAACCAATAGTAAAAATGGGAATGACCGGATAATATTAACGATAAAGGATAAGACCTGGTAGACCAGCTTATTTTCTCTTGGATTATCCTCATTGGTTAAGAATAAAATCGTCCCTAATGGTAGCCCTAAAATAATTGCTGCCACCATAGCAAAACCCATCATAATCCCTGTTTCACCTAGACTTTCATTGATATTGGGTAGAAATTCAATCAACCGTTGGCCATATTCTTGTAGGTTATTCATTGCCTTCAAGCACCTCCAATACATGGCCAGCGTAAGACTGGTTACCGTCCGAAACAGCCCCAATATCTGGCTTGACTGTTACCACTTGCCTGACTTGTCCATTTTCTAAAATGGCAGCCCGTTGGCACAAGGCTTTTATGACTTCAAGCTCATGAGTTACCACAATCATGGTCATTGGATAGGCTTTATGGGCAGCTTTTAATACTTTTACAATCTCGCCTGTAGTTCGGGTATCCAAGGCTGATGTCGGTTCATCAGCTAATAAGACTTTTGGACGAGTAATTAAGGCACGCGCAATCCCCACTCTTTGTTTTTGACCACCTGATAATTGACTTGGGTAGTGGTCTTTTTTATCTGCTAAACCCACAAAGGCCAAGACCTCATCCACACTTAAGGGACTATCGTACTTGTGCAAGCTTAAGGGTAAAGCCACATTCTCAGCCACCGTCTTGTTAGTCAGTAAATTGAATTGTTGGAAAACCATACTGATGTCTTTACGAAAAGCCCGCAAATCTTTCCCTGTCAAATCATTCACTAAGACATTATCCACCACAACTTGACCAGTCGTGGGCCTTTCTAAGGCGTTGATAAATCGTAATAGCGTCGATTTACCAGCCCCAGATTCGCCAACCAAACCAAATACCTCCCGATATTGGATATTTAAGTTCACTTGGTCCAGGGCTTGTATGCGGTTACCATTATTGACGAATTCTTTTGACACTTGCTTGAAATCGATCATGTATCTATCCACCTACTCCTACTTCATGTGTTCCATATTAACAGCATTTCCCCTTGGTGTCTAGCGCATTTTACTGTTACATTTTATTATACAAACTGTTATACACTTGTTTAGACAACTGAAATAAATATCAAAAAAAGGCCGAGAAAACAAGTTCTCGACCCCTAGCAATTGTCATGCTTGTATTTATTTCTTTATACCTCATCTATACAAGGCAACCCTTTTTCAAGTAACGGTTTAGAAAACAATTACTGGTAAGCCAACATATGATAAAGCATAAACTTCTGCCATCGTTTTTGGTGGTGTATTAATACAACCTAGCGAACCATTTTGTTGGTAGGCATCGCCACCGAAGTTTGATTGCCAATCAGCGTCATGGATCCCCTGACCGGTAAAGTCAAAGGCCATCCAGTAATCTACCGGTACCGTATAATCTTTTTCTGTTCTTGGATTATACCCCTTCAATACTGATGGGTCTTCCATATTCCAAATCTCATAGGCACCTGGAACCGTGTCAGTACCGGTATTCCCGCTCACGATATCAGTGGCAATTTTTTGTTCTCCATCAATATAAACGAACATCTTTTGCTTACTTAAGTCCACTTCAATATAAGAAGTGCCGAAGAAGTCATCTTGGTTATAACCGCCACCCCAAATATTTGGTTGAATCACTGTATCTTCACCCGCAAGGACTGCTTCCGCAACCAATTGCGTCGTCATTTCGCGCTCGATGTACCAACCATAAATACCTGGAGTAACCGTCACTTCGCCTGATTCAGTAGATTGGAATTGGTGGTCTTGGTTTAACCCAGCATTTTCCACATTCCACTCGTATAAATATTGGTCAATCGCCTCTTCATCCACTTGGACTTTTCCTTGATCATCCGTACTTACCCATGCCGCTAGCGTTTCGCTTGGAATATTCACCACTTCATCTTCAATTTGAATGCCGATACTTGCTGATAAGATACCCTCCAATTCAGTTTTAGCCGTTTGAATAGCCTCTGAATCGCTAGTTACTTCTGGTTTCACGTAAGCATCCGCTAAATCTAGCTCACTTGTTCCTGCTTTCACCTCTGACAAAACGGCATCCGCCAATGAATCTGACGTGACTTGGTTACCTTGTGTTTCAGGCACCACTTCTACCGCCTTTGTTTCATCATTAATGACTACTTGTGCACTTGTTGATGGTGTTGCGCCTTCTTGATCAATGTCTAACTGGTCAAAGTAAGACTTGAATGCCTCACGGTCAACAGTCCACTCATTACTTTCGTTGGCATCCACAGATTTTAAAGCATTGCTGACAAATTCAACCGGCCATGTGAAGGTCGCTTGTTGATTTAGCATGTCATCAAAAGAATCATTTTCTACTGGTTGAAAGCCAGCTTCTTGTAAATTCATGGTAGCCACTTCTTGACCTTGGTCCGTAATTTTCATGGTACGTTCATTGTTGGCCTTGGCTACTGCAGCTTCCGCGTCAGCCTTCGTCATTCCACTGATATTTACATTAGAAACAGTCGTTGCTGGTAAGAAATGTGATTGATAATAATACACACCTACACCGTAGCCCACTATTAACAATGCTAAGACTGCCCCCAATACCCACATCGAAACTTTCTTCATCCAATTATCTCCCTTCCCAATTGACGCTATTAAAGCTTTAACCTATTGTACCTTATTTCTTGTAACATTTCTGTAATATTTATTCAATTTATCATATTTTTAAAAATCAGGCCCGATTGAAAGCCCTCATTGGCAAAATAGCCACCCCTTTGACTATAAAAAAACTAGTCAATCCCTCAGTCAGCTTATTTCTTGCTACGACCGAATAATAGGTCCACTAAGACTGTGCCCAAATAGCCTACAACCAAAGTTGTCACAATAAAGTAGATGCTAGCCAAGGAAGCCATCTTGGTATCAGTAGACCACATATCTTCTTTAAAAATAAAGAAAGTAATGACACCCACAAGCAGGAATACCACAACCTTCAATAGGATACTTTTGATACTGACCTTCAAATTATTGTCGTCTAATTCATCGTAGTTGTTCCCTTGTAAGCCACTGATTTCAATTTTATAGACATTTCGAAACGAATGGTCGTCCTTGGTCCCTTTACGGTTTACATCATGTTTGTTCATCGTTTGCCTCCCTAACCTTATCCTACTTTACAGTTTTTTAACATTCGGCCTTGTGCGATTGACTGCATTATATAACTTTAATAGAAAGAAAGTCCAATTTACTTCGAACCAGTCTTTTAAATGATTGCCTAGAAAACACCCGCATTTCTTTCACTACTGTCACTTAATCAAGTCTTCTTCTGAAAAATGATAGCCAAATAAAAGAGGCTGGATAGCCGTTTTTCACGACTACCCAGCCTTGATCGAGTGATTAATTTAAGTTGCCACCGTTTGTCGCAATCACATCTTTATACCAGCTAAATGATTTCTTCTTGTAACGATCTAGTGTACCACTACCATCGTCGTTACGGTCAACATAGATAAAACCATACCGTTTAGACATTTGGGCAGTTGATGCTGACACCAAGTCGATACAACCCCAACTGGTGTAACCCATGATGTCCACGCCATCTAATAGGGCTTCACCAACTTGGGCTAAGTGGTCGTTCATGTATTTGATCCGGTAGTCATCTTCCACTGTTTTTTCACCGTTTGGTGCATCAACTAATACGTCTTTGGCGCCTAAACCATTCTCTACAATGAATAATGGTAATTGGTAGCGGTCATAGAATTGGTTTAAGATTAAACGCAAACCAACAGGGTCTACTTGCCATCCCCATTCAGAAGCTTCTAGGTATGGGTTTGGAATACCACTCATAATATTCCCTTCACCAGCTTCGTATTGGCTGTGGTCAGCCGCTTCAGCAATCGACATGTAGTAAGAGAAGGAAATAAAGTCCACAGTATTTTCTTTCAATAGTGCTTTATCCTCGTCTGCAAATTGGATTTCGATACCATTTTCCGCAAAATAACGGTTGATATATGCTGGGTACTCTCCGCGTGCATGAATATCTGAGAATAAGTAGTTTTGGTTTTCAGCCAAGTGGGCAGCCATGACGTCATCCGGATTTGGTGTAATCGGGTAAGTAGGCATCGCAAGCACCATACAGCCTACTTGGAAGTCTGGGTTAATTTCATGGGCAATTTTCGTTACCGATGCAGAGGCCACTAATTCATGGTGAACAGCTTGGTATAAGTCTTGTTTGGACAATTCCTCTGGCGGTGTATCAATCCCACCAGACATGAATGGCGCATGTAATACGGAGTTCACTTCATTGAAAGTTAACCAGTATTTGACCTTGTCTTTGTAACGTGTAAATACAGTTGTGGCATATTTCTCAAAGAAGCCAATCAATTCACGGTTTGTCCATCCGTTGTATTGTTTGGTTAAGTTTAATGGGGTTTCATAGTGAGATAAAGTCACTAAAGGTTCAATCCCATATTTGTGGAGCTCGTCGAACAAGTCGTCATAGAATTGTAATCCAGCCTCGTTTGGTTCAGCGTCATCCCCGTTTGGAAAAATACGTGACCAAGCGATTGATGTACGGAAAACTTTGAAGCCCATTTCAGCAAATAAAGCCACATCTTCTTTATAACGGTTATAAAAGTCAATCCCCACTAACTTCAAGTTATCTTCAGTTGGGCCATCCGTAATTTCGCCCATCCCGCCATTTGGCGTCACGTCTTGAACAGATAAACCTTTACCATCTACATCAAATGCACCTTCAAATTGATTGGCAGCGGCAGCCCCGCCCCATAAGAAACCATCTGGAAATCTATATTTACTCATTCTACAATTCGCTCCATTCCATATTCTAGTACTGTGCCATTTATTTACATTTTGATCATATCATTAAAACGCTTTCTTGTAAAATAATCACCTTCTTAAATGATTATGCCCTTACAAAAAAGGTTATCGCCACCCATTAATCGTAAAAAGAGAAGCATGACTTAAGCGTCACACCTCTCTTCTCACCATTGTTTTAAGTTAATTACTTGCCAGTAGCTTCTTCGTAATCGTGTTTATAGACATCATCAATAAAAGCTTGCGCATTGGTTACATTGCCATTTTCTTCAAGTAATTGGCCTAAATATATCAGGAGTTAATCTTTTATATGGCCCTGTAAGTCAGTTTTCACTAAACTTGTTTCGATAATATTCTTATTCTCCATAGAAATCTCCTACCTCACTTATAATCTTACGAAGATGCAACCCAAGCGCTTTACATAACTTTGACCATTGCAATGGCCATTACGTTTTTTTAAATAAAAAAGCCACCCTTAATTAAATAAAAAGAGTGGCTGGGAAATTCAAATATAATTCAGATAATTAGCGGGCTGCTTGTCCGTTTGACTTGATGACTTCTTTATACCAGTCAAATGATTTTTTCTTAGAACGGTGCAAGTCACCAGTCCCGTCGTCTTGACGGTCAACGTAGATTAAACCGTAACGTTTAGACATTTCACCTGTACCAGCTGATACTAAGTCGATGATTCCCCATGGTGTGTAACCCCATAATGGTACACCATCTTCTTCAACAGCATCCATGAAGCTATTGATATGCGCTTTAAGGTATTCAATCCGGTAGTCATCATTGATTGTCCCATCTTCTTCAACTGTGTCGATCGCACCTAGACCATTTTCAACGATAAATAATGGTTTGCGGTAACGGTCCCAAAGGGCGTTCATTGTTGTACGCAACCCTAGTGGATCAATGGCCCAACCCCATTCAGATTCTTCTAAGTATGGGTTTTTTACACCTGAGAAGGCATTACCTGTGACAATATCATCTTCAGCGATTTGGCCTTTAGATACACGACTTGAATAATAAGAGAAAGTGATGTAGTCTACAGTATTTTCACGTAAAATCGCTTCATCTTCCTCTGTGATACCAATATCAATACCTTCGTTTTCAAACATGATTTTCGCCCATTCAGGGTACTCACCACCCGCTTGTACGTCGATAAAGAAGTAGTTATCGCGGTTGCTTAAGTTAGCTGCCCAAACGTCTTCTGGGTTTGATGAGTATGGATAGTACTCACCAGCTGCCAACATAGAGCCCATTTTGGCTTCTGGATCGATTTCACGAAGCACTTTGGTAATTTTAGCACTCGCTAATAATTCGTGATGGGCTGCTTTGTATAAGACTTGGGTACGTTCTTCTTCACTTAAGTCGCCAAGGTAAATGCCTGCACCCATAAATGGTAAATGTAGTAACATGTTGATTTCATTGAAAGAAATCCAGTATTTTACTTTACCCTTGTAGCGATTGAATAAAGCTGTCGCGTAGTTAACGAATAGGTCAACCATCTGACGGTCACGCCAAGAACCTAATTCATCAATCAATGTTTTTGGTACATCGAAGTGGTTGATCGTTACAACAGGTTCAATGCCGTATTTCAACAATTCATCAATCACGTCTTCGTAGAATTTCAATCCTTCTTCATTTGGTTCTGATTCAAAACCAGTTGGGAAGATACGTGACCAAGCCATTGAGAAACGGTAAGATTTCATGCCCATTTCAGCAAACAAGGCGATATCTTCTTTGAAGTGGTGGTAGAAGTCAATCGCTTCATGAGAAGGGAAATGTGAACCTTCAGTTACCTCCGAATAATGTACTTCACCAGCTGTAATCGCGTAGCGTTGTGCGCCGTGAGGAATTAAGTCAACACTTGTTAACCCTTTGCCCCCTTCAAGGTATCCACCTTCTAATTGATTTGCGGCTGTAGCGCCACCCCATAAGAATCCATCAGGTAATTTTCTAGACATATTCATACTCCTTTTCTCTTACTAAACAATAGTAAATAAATAATCATTTCGAGCGACAACCGGCTCAGTCGTAGTTAATACATCCGTAAAGTTATCCGTATTGGTCACTATTACAGGAGTAATGGTATCATAACCAGCTTCATTGATGGTAGCGATATCAAACTCGACCAGTAAATCCCCAGCTGAAACTTTTTGCCCTTTCTCCACATGACTTGTATAACCGCGACCGTCAAGATTCACCGTATCCAAGCCAATATGAATCAACAATTCAACCCCAGTATCCGTCGTAATTCCGACTGCGTGTCCCGTTGGAAAAAGTACAGAAACTGTTCCATTGGCAGGTGCAAGGACCTTCCCCTCGCTTGGTTGAATAGCAACTCCTTTGCCTAAAGCACCACTGGCGAACACTTCGTCGGCGACTGCACTTAATGGCAAAATGTCACCCACTAAGGGGCTAGCGATGATTTCTTCCTTTGCAGAAGCTGCCATTTCAGCGTCAGAAACCTCAGCTTGAGCTGCTGATGGTTCATTTTTCGAAACATCACTTGCTGCTAATGCTTCGGCTGGTAACTCTTCTTCTAAACGGTTCACTGGGAAGACCATTTGTAGGATAAAACCAATGGCAACGGCGATGGCATAAGAAATGGCCACGTTCCAGAAGTTAGCCCCTAATTGCCCTTCGTTGTCGATCATGTTCATTAAACTGAAGATCCCTAAACCACCAGTACGGTAAGCTACGGTATCCATGGCACCTGAGTAAGCACCAGCAAAGATGTTGGCGATAATGGCATAGATGAATGGGCGTCTCAGTGGAATCATAATCCCGTAGATGACGGGTTCAGTCACCCCAAATAAGGTCGAGATTGCACCAGGAATGGCGATATCTTTTAATTTCTTCTCGTTACCTTTAATTAACATAGCTAATAGAACCCCAAGGACACCGAATGTTGAAATGTTCATTAGTGGCCCAAGGGGGTTTAAACCCGTTTCAGCTAGTAATAAGTAGGTGATTGGTATGATACCCCAGTGTAACCCGAAGATTACTAGTAATTGCCAAGAAGCGGCTAGTAAGGCACCGAATACTAATGGTGATACCCCTTGTAACCAAGTGAAGAATACCCCGATTAAGCTAGCTGCCCATGTGGCAACTGGTCCAACAGCCATCAAGGCGATTGGTACGGCGATGATGATCGTGAAGAATGGTGTTAAGAATGAATTCACTGTAGAAGGAATGCGCTGCTTGAACCATTTTTCAAGACGAGACCCTAACCATACCGCAACGATGATTGGAATGATTGCTGAGAAGTAACCATTTGACGGTAAGATAACCGGTAGGCCAAAGACGGTTGAATAAATATCTGAAGCAAACGGTGAACCTTCAAATAAGGTATATAAAACGTCGTTTGTCATTGAAGTTGAAAGGGCCGGATGCAAGAAAGCTACCGCAATGGCTAATGCCGTAAAGACATTCATCTTCAATTTTCTAGCTGTCGTTACGGCGACCATAACTGGCAGGTACTGGAAGAAGCCGTCCCCGGCTGCTTGAAGCAGTAAATATAAACCACTGTTGGTAGCGTTTAAGCCAAATGTCCCTAAAATAGCCACGATACCTTTGATCATCCCTGTTGCCGCAAGTGGCATCAAGAAAGGTTGGAATACACCCGAGATGAAGTCGATGGCTTTGTCCGCAAGTTTACGGTCATCATGTTCAGGTTCATTGTTACTACTTCCACCCGCTTCGTCTCCGCCAAGGTGAGTGGTATCTACGATAGCGTCATAAACATCGGCTACTTCATTCCCAATGACTACTTGGTACTGACCGGATGCTTTCATGACTGTTACGACCCCATCCAAACCTTTGATGGTATCCGTATCAGCCTTTGATTCATCCTTTAAATTAAACCGTAACCGGGTTACACAATGCCGTAATCCATCGACATTCTCTTCACCTCCGACATTTTTTACGATATCATTTGCTAAAGTTTTATAATCTTTTATTGCCATTTCTAAACCCTCTTTTCTTTCTTTTAAATCATTCTTTCGCACAAAAAAACCCAAACAAAAACATAGTCAAAAAGAAAGAGTCCCCTCTCTACTATGTTTCCATTTAGGTTTTGCCTGCTGACCAGTAACAATCCATAGTGGAATGTATGTTATTTTAATGTAAGCGCTTAACGTCTTTTTAGTTTATCACGGTCTTTGGGAAAAGGCAATCCTTTTTGCGGAAATTAAATGCTCGGTGGCATACAAAAGTGATCATACCCTGCTTATTGACAGGTGATAAGGTCTCTAAAAAATTGGCGCTTCCATACTAACATCATTCTCTAGACCCTAAATGGTCAAAGTATTTTCTTTTAAATTGGTGTTGGGAAATCGATATCGAAGTCCTGTGCAATCGCTTGTATTTCTGCAATTGTCACATCATCCACTGGAATCCCTTGTCTTTCGTTTGCTTTTTTAGCTAGCTTTTCCTTGTCACCAGGCACATAAATCGGCATTTCAGCGTCCAATCTATCGGCGTCGCGAAGCCTTTGTAGGTAAGCATCGAGACTTTTTCAATCGCTTCTTTATCGCCAAATAATTTGGGATCGATAGCTAAGAAGAAATGACAAATCCCACCATTTTCTGAAATCTGATCGGACGTAGCCCCACCTGACAAGATCCCAGTTAACAATTCAACCACTAAACCTAGACCAAACCCCTTATGGCTACCAGACGCCTCTTTAAAACCACCTAAAGGAGCTAAACCTTTCTTATTACTGGTAAAACTTGAATCATAATCTGATAGGGTCCAAGTTTCAGGATGGTCTAGCCCTCTTTTCTCATAGACTTGGACTTTACCGTAAGAAACAGTTGTTGTCGCAGCATCAAACAAAAAGCTATCGTCTACGCCTGATATTCCAAAAGCAACGGGATTAGTCCCAAGATAGGGTTGGCTAGCATTAGTCGGCACCATTATGGCCCTAGAATTCGTTAGGGACATACCTATTAAACCAGCTTTTGACGCCAGTTCTGCATAGTAACCTGCAATCCCGTAATGGTTAGAATTTCTAACGGTCACAATTCCAATACCAGATAGCTGAGCCTTTTGAATGGCTAAATCCATGGCTACTTTCCCAACCAAGTGGCCCATGGCCGAGTGCCCGTCAAGAACTGCTGAAATGGATGTTTCCTTGATAACTTCAGCTTGATTATCCACCTTAATTTGCCCTGATTTAATCTTTCCATCGTAATAATTCAACCGTTGGACGCCGTGGGAAGGAATCCCAGCCATATCCGCTTGCAAAAGGATTTCCGTAATTTGTTGGCTGTCTGCTTTTGAAAAGCCATATTTTTGATAGATGTCATTCAGTAAAATTTGTAAGCTTTCCTTGGTAAATCGCTTTAATGTTGCCAATGTTTATCTCCTTAGTTAGATATTTTGATATTTAGTTAGATTTTTTTGCTGCTATCAGGGCTTCTTTGATGACTTCAATCCCTTTTTCAATATCCTCAGTGGATGGTCTTGTGAAATTCAAG
>NZ_JBOEQF010000016.1:0-22405 GCF_050689315.1 Aerococcus sp. L_32 | reverse complement strand
CTGTCGCACCAGTTCCTATTCCAGCGTAAATCGCCACTCGTCCTTCGACGTCTGTGTCAATTAAGTAGATATCTTTCGCTGGATTACCTACGATATTGTAACTTAACCCACCTTACGCTTTAGATGTCAGTAGATGGATCTCGCTACCAACTGTATAAGGACCTTTACACGATATACTCGCCAAGTGTCAGCACTAGCAGGTAAGAACAATTTCTTAGTTGTGTTAGCAACGCTACCGCCTTTACCTGTGATAGTAGCACCAGTTCCTGGTCCAGCATAGATAGCCACCGTACCTTTAACGCTTGTCTTAATCAAGTAAACGTGCGGTGCTGGGTTACCTAGAATGTCATAACTTAGACCGCCAAAAACGCTAGGTGTCAGTAAGTGTACCTCATTACCAGTGGTGTAAGGGCCATTCGCATTGTACACTCGCCATGTTTTAGCACTAGCTGGTAAGTGTAATTGCTAACCAGTTGAGCTTGTGGCTGCTGGGTTAACTACATATAGTTTTGATTCTGGGAAAATAAGATTAGGATTCTCTAGCTTATTCCATTTAACTAGATCATCAATGGTCACACTGTATTTCTTAGCAATTGCACCCAAAGTTTCACCAGTTTGTACTGTATGCATTTTAGCTGTAACAGATACGTAGCCGTCATTTTGGTTGGTGTTTGTGGCTTGTTGTGACACTTTATCTCCTGCCAATTCAGCTTTAAAGTTTTTCCACTTCTGCCAGTCATTCCATTGCCAGTTACCAGGGCATAATTTACCAGAAACGTCATAATGACGGATAACACGTTCGTCAGGGATATTGTACTTAGCTTGTAATTGCTTAGTTAGCCACTTAGCACGCTTGATCGTTTCAGGGTCGAATTCCCAATGCCAAACGTCTGAACCTGTTGATGTGTCCTGACACATCTCAATACCGATTGAGTTATTATTTGTTGCACCATAGCCGTGATAGCCATTATAAGCGCCCTTACCAGTACGGTATCCATCACCAACATGCCATGCTGGTGTGTCGTCCTCTACTACTTGTACAATGTTGTTAGGGTCAACAAAGTAATGCGCTGAAGCGACAACGAGTTGCCTTGACGTCATAAGTTTTTAAATACTGAATTACATAAAATAAAGATTCCTAACAAGCATTTAACATCACATATCTTTAGACATACTTATGTCAGTCTGGCAGTTGAACAAGGAATTGATAAAGATACAATAGCTAAACGAGTTGGGCATGCTAATACTAAAATGATTGATGATATTTATTTACATGTTACCGATAAGATGGAGCAAGATATTGCGGACAAATTACATAGCTTTCAGATATATTTTTCTCCCTTTATGCTCCCTAGCGCTCCCTTTATGGCATCGAATTTTAGACACAAAAAAAGACTAGCTAAACTGATGTTTAACTAGTCTGGTGGGCTGTTGCCCTAATTGTTAAAATTTAAATTAGATTTACGCTTTAACAACGTTAGCTGCTTGTGGTCCACGGTTTCCATCTTCGATTTCGAAAGAAACTTCTTGACCTTCTTCTAAAGATTTGAACCCGTCACCTTGAATAGCTGTGAAGTGAACGAATACGTCGTCAGCGCCGTCGCGTTCGATAAATCCAAAACCTTTTTCTGCGTTAAACCATTTAACTTTACCTTGTTCCATAATAATAGAATCCTCCTCGTGCTCATGCACATATTTCTTTAGTAATTCTTGCACGGCTCGAGTAAAACTTTTAAGTGCCTAGCACTTTTAAAAATGTATAACTTTTTACCTATCCAAAAATTCTTACTTTAGTATAACATGGATCAATACATTTAGCAATGATAAATTATAAGTAAAGTTATTTTTATCATTCAAAAATACCATATTCCTGTAAACTTAAGAAAGCATCGCCACCTACAATGATGTGATCCAATATTTCTATGCCAATCAACTCCCCCACTTCAGCCAACCGTCTGGTGAAGTCGATATCCGCCTGAGAAGGCGACGGATTACCGGACGGATGGAAGTGTATAAGTTCAATTTCGGTAAGTTTAAATTTTATTAACCAACACTTCATTTTTTTAGGTGACGAATTTACAATTTAAGTGCAAGAACAATAATAAAATAAAAAAGATCCATAGTTTTCCTATAAAATAGAGTACCAACCAACTATTAGAAGGAGAAAGCTATGAATCCATACACACATCTTACCATGAATGAGCGAGAAACAATATTCCTAATGTATGAACAAGGCGAAACTATAGGGCATATATCCGGGACCCTGGACCGTTCTAAATCGACTATCTCAAGAGAATTACATCGTAATTCAGACAAGGATGGTCTCCAGAACAAATTTCTGGTCGTTTGAATCTTGAAAATTCCAAAAATAAAATCAGTTATAATACTATCTATCGTGCAATTTATCGTGGCGACCTCGATGAGCCTGGTTTATCGACCGGTAATCGAGGCGCTATCCGTAAATTAAGACACAGAGGTAAAACGCGCCATTCTAAAAATCACGTAGAGAAGAGGAAAGATCCCTATCTCCAATACGATTCATGAACGACCAGATAGCGCTAATGAACGTACTGAGATTTGTAATTATCCATTAATAAATAATGAATAGTAGAAAATATCTCTTGTAATTTAGAATTTTTAAAGGTCTCATACAAATACTCATATTCTATGTTTTGATAAGATAATAATTCACGATATACATTTTCAATATAATTATTGACTTTCAATACTTTTACTCCTTCGCACAGTTTAATAATTATCCCGCAAAACTTCCTTAATTATCTGTGCCATTTGTTTATTGTTTAATTGATCATGGAAGTAAACTTTATAACCATCTTCAGATAAAACATCGAAAAATAATTTTGCACATTCAATTTTTGCATTTTCTGTGCCTCGTATATTTGTTTTATCCTCAACATCTTTCGTTTCAACGACAATATTTAACTCTTTTTCACCTGTTGCTCGTCTAACAACATACATAAAGTCAGGGCTATACATGCCACCTGTTATTGTTGGAATTGCGATACTGTTTCGCGGTATCTTTCCGTAAACTATAACTTCTTCTATATCGGTAGAGATATTCTTTTGCTCTAGCGGTGAATCATAAGCAAAAGCATCATACAAGTACTTATCACTTGGTGTTCCAGGTGCAATTTTTGCTCCTATTCTACCTTGTGAAATAGTTTCTCGTGGAGTCCCATCGGCATGAGTAAGAGCTGTTGATGTAACAGGCGTTTCACTTTTCGCATAGTGGAAACGTCCTTGTAAATTTGTGTTCTTCCATTCATTAAATTTCTGAATAATAACACTGACAGAACTTTCATTAATATATTTCGAATCAAGTTCACCGTTCTTTTCTACATATTCACATAAAGCTTGATGAATTGTTTCAATAGGAATATTCGTGCTTCGCATAATTCTAAGTAAAAACTCATTGTAAGGAATCATTCTTGAAACGACATATTGTAAACCTGTTTTATCCGCAATTGTCATAGATGTACCATCACTTTGAATGACTTCACGTTGACTTGTCATCACCACATCTATGAACACACCTGGTTCTTCCAATATGGATAAAACAACATCTTTCATATCTTTATCTAAATCTCTATCATAAAAGAGTAAGTAGCGTTGGTTTATTTTTTCCCAAAGTTCACGAATCTCATTATAAGCACCTTTACGAATTCTAACAGGTTGTGGCTTGTTCTTATTTCTATCTTTCACTTTTCCAGATGATAAGCCCATTTCAAAGTCAGGGAATTCAGCAAAAAAATCATCACGTTTTTCTATATTAATATTCATTTTTCGATCGATATATTTTTTATCATATAAAATCTCAAATAAATCATCAGACGTAATGGCTAATTTTGAAGCTACTTTAGAAAGTTGTTCTTCTGTAATCATTGCAGCTTGTGGGATTTCTCCATTAATTTGTTCTACAAGTGTTTCTGCAAAGTCCGCTTCAGTAAAGTCAACAATGTAATTCAGTTGAAAGTCCTCATTAGAAATACGGTTTCCATGTTCATCTACTGGAAGTCTGAGTCCACGTCCTACCTCTTGAAGCTTACTGTTTTCGCTACCACTTGAGCGTAATTTAGCGATTGTAAAGACGTTAGGATTGTCCCATCCTTCTTTTAAAGTCCACTTTGAAAATAGGAAACGTAAGGTGTTCGGTGTACCATCTTTTTTCTTAAAAGATAATAATTGTTTCTTTCCATGCAAGATGGTTTCTACTTCATTTGCAATATCTTCGTCTGAATCACTGTTGTCTTGTGAAAAATATCCTGCATGACAGGCACTTATATCAGCTAAACTAGCCTCTAAATAGGCTTTATACTCCGTTTCATATTCTGTTAATGTGGATAGTTCTTTTTCAATTCGTTCTTTAAGTAATTGTTCAAATGTGTTTTTTAAATAAGGAACTTTCCCATCTTCACTATCTCGATATGAAGCAATATCATCAATGAAAAATAATGCTAATGTTTTTATTTTAAAATTACGCTCAGTAAAATTTTTACGTTCTGTTTCAAAATGTCTTTCCAAAGCTAATCGCATCATTTGTTCTTGGTATGAAGTCATATAAATATCTACATCAAGTTCTTCACCCGTTTGCTTCTCTATTCCGTTAGAGAATACGACAAAAGATCCGCCGATTGCTTCAATTGTAATCCCTTCAAAAGCTTGATGAATAATGGAGAGTGAATCTCCCTTTTTAAGGGTGAACGTCTTATTCGCTTCATCTTTCTTTTTGTATTGAAAGTTCACATAATCATTTCTTTTTATCGTTGTAATTTTAACTTTTTCAGCTTGCTTAGATACAGGTTCAAAATGTTCTTTTGCAACACCTTTAATTAAATCTAAATTAAAGGACTGACAAGCGTCTAGGTCATAAAGTAAATTTTGATAATCTTTTCTTGTTGTTCTGTTCTTTCCACGACCACTCGAAATACCAGGATAAGTAGCACCAAAACGAATGATGCATTGCGGTTGTATTTCTTCTTCAATCACTTGATATGCTTTCTGATCACGTGAAAAACGATGTGGTTCATCAATAATCACAAATGGTTTTGTAGCTTTTAAGGCGTCAAAGGGACGATAAAATCCTTCCGCACCATAATCATAATCATCACGACTAAGCAGACCATTTTTGCGAACTGCTAATAATTGCATATTCACAAGCAAAACATGAATTTTCTTTGTGTTTTGCGAAGACCCCCGAACAAAATCACTTACAACACTCGGAAAATAAGTTCTCCCTTTTTTACGACTTTTAGGAGATTCTAAGACACCAACTTCTATCTCCGTTCCATAACCACATACATCGGAAAAGTGTTTTTTCACATATTCATCTTGAAGAAAATGAGCAGTCCCCGCCTTAATTGCTAAAGAAGGTACAGCAATAATAAATTTGTTAATGCCATATTTTTTATGTAGTTCATACATCATTTGTGTATGAACATAGGTTTTTCCCGTTCCTGTTTCCATCTTAATATCTAAACTTAAATGATTAATCGGTGACATAAACCCACGATATTCCGCTGGTAATTCTGATTGAATATTAGTGATATTATATTTGATTATCTCATCGGTTAAATCAATGGATGGATTTTCAAAATACTGTTTAGGAGGCTCGATTTGAACACCATTAAAAACAGCACTTACAGCATCAACTACTTTTTGTTGATGAGGTAAATTACGTTGTAATATTAGTTCCAATGATATCCCTCCAATTAATAACGTATGTCAAAATTAATACGTAAATTTTTCTCCGTGTCTTGTAGTCGCTTTAAATTTGTTTTTAATGATTCAAGTTCTGTCCATGTAAAACTATAACCGAACAATACAATGTTTTCTGGATTAAATTTTCCATCTGTTTCATACTTCACAACAAGTTCTTCTATTGCTTCATTTGACAGTTCTGGATGTACTAAATATAAATGCTTATCTTTGTAATAAGTCTCATAACCAGCAAACATAATATTCTCCGCTTCAGTCGTTAGTCCATAACCATCGTTGTTTAACCATGTGGTGATAACTGTAGACACACCGAATTCATCTAACAATGTTTTATCAGCAAATAATTTATTTTCATCTGGGTTAAATTCTGCTAATTTTTTTATTGTTTCATTAGTAGGTTCTTTTAAAGTAAAGTGTCTAAATCCTTTGTCCGATATGTTAATCGTATTTTCATTAGCCATTTTATTCAATACATTACTAATTCTAGCCCTTCCAATCTCGTCAATTGTAGAAAAACCTTGTTCTTGAAGTGCATTTTTACTGCCTATTTTTTCTGGTAATTGAATTAAGATATATTTTCTATTTTGATTAGATTCATTGTTTAATTCTATAACCGATTGAGCCGTTGTTCCTGACCCTGAAAAAAAGTCTAAAATAATATCATTATCTGTTGTGCAGGATCTTATAAGCGTTTTTAATAATGTAACTGGCTTAACCGTATCAAATCCATGATTATTTCCTATTATCTCATTTAGTTCTGTTTTTCCTGATTCTGACGTGGATGACCATTCGGTCTCCATATAACAGTAAAAGGGTTTATGTTCTGCATTTTCTTCCTCTTTATAATATCTTCTAAATGGTGTTCCATCAAGGAATTCTATGTATCCTTCTTTGAATAATCTATTTATCTCCTCATAACCAGCTTGCCATCTCTGTCCATTTGGTGGTGTATATCCATGTGCCTCAAACATCATTGTTGAACGATAATTTGTTCCTCGATTTGACTTTAAAATTGTTGCTAATCTATATTTTCTACCATTTAACTCGTGTGGATATGAACGTTCTCTCCCTGTTAATAGCGGGAGAAATTTTTCATGAACAGAGTTATTTCTTTCATACACTAAAACATATTCAATTTCATTTTGTGGTCTATATTTAGCATCACCTATATTTACAGGCTTTACTCTTGCTTTCCAAACTATATTCCCCGCAAAGTTTTGCTCGCCTAATATTTCATCACAGATTAGTTTTAAATTTGCCTGTTCATTATCATCAATTGAAATAAAAATCACACCGTCATCAGATAATAAATCTCTAGCAAGTTGTAATCTTGGATAAATAAACATGAGCCAGGCAGAGTGTGACGCCGATCCCCTTTTAGTTAAATCTAAAATTCTCCGTGCTTGATCTTCTCCTATACTTAATTTTTCAGTTAATTCTTCAATCG
Source organism: Aerococcus sp. L_32 (assembly GCF_050689315.1). NCBI lineage: Bacteria > Bacillati > Bacillota > Bacilli > Lactobacillales > Aerococcaceae > Aerococcus > Aerococcus sp. L_32. Next base: position 15,222 of record NZ_JBOEQF010000016.1, on the reverse strand, counting down.
AAAAATTAAAATTATCACTATAAGCAAATTCATCTGATCCTGTATTGTATGGTGGGTCTATTTTCATACTGTCTTTGATACACTGATATTTTTCCTTGAACTCTGATATTTTGTCTTATACTCTGAAATTATTGGTTTTTTGACAAAAAAAGACACTCGCAAATCGCAAGTGCTCTTCAATCTATAATTCAATAATCGTTCCGTCTTTGAACTGTATTTTTCGTTTGTTATCCGTTCCTATTTCAATCTCATCTACCAAGCTACACCACATATCTGAATCAAAGGCTGTTAGTAGTTCTGCTTTTTTTAGTGCTTTCATGAAACTTCGGATTGCATCTTTCCTTGTTTGCTTATCTAATATCTGTTCACTGATTTGCACTAACCTTTGATTGACATCTTCATAGCGATTCACTAGTTCTTGGTAGTGCTGTTGGTAGATTTCTTGATTTTGTACCTTTCGTGCGTTCTCAGTGATGCACTCATTAATTTTATCTGCCACCACATTCACTTCAATCTCAAGATTTGACTTTTCCTGTTCAAGTTGTGTAGTATCTAGTATCGTTTCTATCAACTGTTCGTGTTCTTTTAATAGTGACTTTCTTCTATATAATAATTGGTTTGTCCCTTCAATGAATATCGCTTTTATCTCATCTTCCGTCAGATGAGGTGTATGGCACTTTTCCTTAAACTTGTGATTACACTGCCAAATTGTGCGTTTGTACTTACTATTGGAATGCCATACTTTAGAGCCGTACCAACTGCCACAACACCCACACTTCAACCGACTCGAGAAAATACTCACACTGGAGATACGGTTTCGCCCGACTCCTCGTTTAGCCATTTCGCGTTGCACTCTGTCAAAGGTTTCTTCTGAAATAATCGCCTCATGATTGTCATGAACATAATACTGTGGAATTTCTCCTTCATTGACTTTCTTTTTCTTTGTCAAAAAATCTACGGTATAGCTTTTCTGAAGTAAGGCATCACCTTTATATTTCTCGTTTTTGAGAATGCTTCGGATGTTATTAGGATTCCATTTTTTTGTTCCACCTGGCGATAAGATACCTTCTTCCGTCAGTAGTTTCGCAATTCCAAAAGGTGAGTACCCTTGTAGAAATAATCCATAAATTCTCTTGACCAATTTCGCTTGTTCTGTATTGACGACTAAATTTCCATCCTCTCCACGTTCATAACCTAAAAATCGTTTGAATGGAACCGTTACTTTTCCATCTGCGAATCGCTTGCGTTGCCCCCATGTACAATTTTCAGAAATAGAACGACTTTCTTCTTGCGCAAGACTACTCATGATTGTGATGAGCAGTTCTCCTTTACTATCAAACGTCCATATCGACTCTTTTTCAAAATAAACTTCTGTGCCATTTTCTTTCAGTTTACGAATCGTAGTCAAACTGTCCACTGTGTTTCTTGCGAATCGACTCACTGACTTGGTGACTATCAAATCAATTTTACCTGCCAGAGCATCAGCTATCATGCGATTAAATCCTTCACGTTTTTTCGTATTCGTACCACTAATACCTTCATCGGTATATACTTCAACAAATTCCCAATCCTCTCGACTATTGATATAAGATGTGTAGTAATCAAGTTGTGCCTCATAACTGGTTAACTGCTCATCACTATCAGTCGATACCCTCGCATATCCTGCAACTTTTCTCTTCTTGACTTCATTGAGTGGTGTTAACTGATAGGGATTGATAGACGCTGGGATTGTGGTGACTTTCTTTACCATTTCTTTTCTCTCCTTATACGTTTCATTGCCTCACTTTGTTGTTTCTTACGTTCCTCCGTCCACTTTTGGGAATTGGCTTTCTGTTGTTCTCTACGTTCCTTTGACCACGGAACGAATGGACGCTTTTCTTGATAAGATTGGACAATCTCATCACCATTCTTTAGTTTTATCGTTACTTGATTGTTCTTGATAAAGATACGTTCTACTTGTGCATCCATCGTATCTTCATCAAAGACATCAAGGTTGAGTTTCTCACAAATTATCTTCTTCAAGGTACGTTCTTTTATGCTATTTTTAGGACATACAGAACGCTTACTGCTACAAGAGAGATAGACTTCAACTTCCCCATTTTTTCGTGTATTTTTTGCTGATTTAAAGGAATTCCCACAGCAACCACATTCAATCAATCCTGTAAATGGTGTGGCTCTATGTTTCCACTTTTGTTGATGCTTATCCCGTCTGATATGGGATATCTGGTCTCGTATTTTTTGAGTGTAGTAGGCTGTTCTATCTTTTTGTCGATAAGGTCGCTCTATTTGTGTGCCATCGTGTAGCGTGAATATCCATTTTTCTTTACGAATCACATCTATCCTCTTCAGTTGGGTTTCAACTTTATTGACGTCCCACTTTGTTAAACCAAGTACTGCCATAATATCTTCTTTTATAAGAGCATCTTGAATTTCTCCTGTTTGACACATCGCCCGTTTACCTGCTTTACGATTGGCACATATCCACATTTTCACTTTTCCCTGTTTTTGGTTACGAACTGCACTATGGAAGTTTTTACCACAACAAGGGCAGTGTATTTTGCCTGTCAATTCTGTTGTCGGGATTGAAGGATTAAGTTTTGCTCCTCCTTCTCTTCTGCGTTTCATCTCAGCCTGTACCTTTTGGTAATCTTCCATTGAGATAATTGCTTCATGGGTATCTTCCACAAAATATTGTGGTAACTCTCCACGGTTCTTTTTCAGCTTTTTACTGATTGGATCAACCACATACTCTTTTTGAAACAACAAATTCCCAGTGTAGTGAATATTCATCAAAATACCCCTTATATTAGAATCCACCCACGGATAACCACGTCTAGTCTTGATACCTTCTTTAGCAAACATTTTCTCAATCTGAAGTCTTGACTTGCCTGAAAGGTACTCGGAATAAATACTTCTAACAACCTTTGCCTCTTCTTCTATAATGACCAGTTTATCGCCTTCCCATCGATAACCGTAAATGTGAAATCTCCCATTAGGTATGCCTTGCTTAAATCGTTTAATGGTTCCCCACTTCACATTTTCAGAGATAGACCGACTTTCTTCTTGTGCAAAGGAAGCGAGAATCGATAACATCAACTCCCCATCACCACTCAAAGAGTGAATATTTTCCTTTTCAAATCGGACTTCAATACCTAACATTTTCAACTCTCTGACCACTTCCAACAAGTCTACCGTATTTCTCGCAAACCGTTGAATGGATTTTGTCAAGACAATGTCAATCTTTCCGTCTCGACAATCTTGTAGTAAACGTTGAAACTCTGGTCGCTTACTAGCCGATGTCCCACTAATCCCACTGTCTGCATACACTCCAACAAAATCCCATTCTGGATTGGATTGAATGACTTGATTGTAATAACTAACTTGAGTCGATAGGGAATGCAAGAGTCTGTCAGTCTCCATCGAGACTCTTGCATAAGCTGCAACTTTCTTTTTTGATTTTAGAATTGGTTTGATAACATCAATTTTTTCAATTTTTCTCATAGCAAACTCCTTTCCCTATATACATCACTCTAAAGCATTAAATAGTCAAGTCATTCGAGTACAATAGTTCCGCTATATATGGGGTGTATTTTTCCAATAGAATACAACGTCCCTTTTCGTATTCTTCTACTGTAATTAGCCCTTGATATCGCAAATTTTTAAGGAGTGATAAAGCCAGTTGATAATTCATCTCTTGTTGAATCATCTTCATGACCTCACCTCCTTTTTAAAGCGATACGTCACATAACACTCATGGCTACAAAACTGTCGTTTTTCATGGGGATATGCACTAAATATGTTCTGACAATTCAAACAGGTAATTTCTACTCTTTTTGTGGATTTGACTTGATGTCGATGACGATTCCACCATAAACTTCGACAGACATCACTACAAAATACTCGTTTCTTTTGTTTTTCTTTTTGACTCAACACACCTTGGCAGTGTCTACAAACCTCTGACGAGATTGCTTTAGTTGTTAATTGATTGTTACGGCAGTATGATTTGACACTATTCAGATTAAGACCGAGTTGTTGAGCAATTTTCTTATAGCCTAGACCTTGTTTTCGTAACTGTGTAATGTCTTGTTTTTGTTGATTATTCATTGATCTGTCCTCCTAATAGATAAAGGACAAAATGGGGTCTTTTAAGTACCACAATTTTCCCTTTCTATATCACAGGCAAGAAAAATCAATCAAATATTAACCTGGACAATAAAAAAATGCTAACTCCTTTATTTTGAAGTTAGCATTTTACTTATTTTACTGGCATATATTTATCAAGATACTCATCAATGGACTCCATCCATTGTTTAGAAATGTCACTATCATTTTGAAGTCCGTGTCCTGAATGAGGCATTTCATAGAATTTATAATCTACCTGATTGTCTTCCAACGCTTTTTTCAATCGCAACGAAGCCAAATACGGTTGCATTTTATCATGTGTCCCATATGCAACAACCGCCGGAACCGGATTGTTACTTACCCAATCTGCAGCAGAGATGGGCTTCATCTTCTCCAAATAACTTCCATCTTTTATTTCATCAATTGATATTTTCTCGCCTGCCATCAGACCAAACAAACCAGCAGTCGCATTGATCGATTCCTCCGTATCCTTATCTAAACCAAATATCCCCCAATCTTCACGAACAAAACTAGCAGGTCCAACTGCTCCAAATGTCAAAACTACAGGAACAGGTGCGTCTTTTCCATCACGGTATGTGTAAATCATGGCAAGTGCATGACCTGCTGAACCACCTGCAACTGTCATTTTATTAATATCATACCCTCTACGCTTTGCTTCTTCGATTACTTTAGGAATAGCTTGTTTTATTTCGTCTGATTGAAGTTTCAAACTAGAATTGTTTGAAGCTGTTCTCAGAGTATAATTAATCCCCGCTGCCACATACCCTTTTTTTGTTAACCAAGATAGCATGTCTTCATCATCTTTTTTATCCCCAGTTGTAAATCCTCCTGCATGTAGATAGATGACCAATCCATAAGATTTTCTACTGTTGTCTTTTGGTAGATACAAATCGTATTTATTGGATTCATTCTCTCCATACTTTAAATCTACTATTTTTGTTCCTAAATCTTCACTCCATTTAACAGAATAATTGGATTGCCAACTAGGCTTCATCATGACTTTTGTTGCCCCCCCCACTAATACGGACAGGATAAATAGTGTTATTCCTAACCAAATCGACACAGTTTTCTTCCTCCTTTTTATGTTATTCATTATAAAAAATCTCCTCCAAACAATGTTCCCCCTAATAGCATATTCATCAGTGCTCTAAAAAGAAGTCTTCCTACCACTATTCCTATTATTATAATCAACGCTATAATAATTATTTTTTTAAAATTTATTTCCATCTTTTTCTCCTTATTCATATTTTTTATCTAGTAATTCAAGCCCATAATCTTTTGGTTGTCCATTTATCGCATCTAACAACCATTGATTGATAGATTGTTTTGTACTCTCCAGTGGACCCCATACTAAAGGCGTTGAAATTATAGTATGTGCTGTTAAATTTCTTGGGTCATCATACCATTTTACACCATCCCAGATAAACGATGAAATGTCGTGCTTTTTAAATTCTGCTACCGTTTCTTTCAAAATTGTTTGATAAATATCTGCTTCTTTTTCTGAAACATCCATAATGCCTGTATCAAAATAATTTTGAACTTTGGCTAAGTCTCCATCGCGTGTTGAAGAATCAAATAGCAATTTAATTTCCGGACCATATTTTTCTCGTAACGCTACCAACATATCCAAAGTTAAATTGTTTGTTTTCATCTTATTAGTTATAGTTTCTGGAGTATTCCAAACATTTGTTGCAATACCTTTCCAATCTTTATGCAATAATAAAGAAGCATCAATTAACACATTTTTATTTACTGTATGAGGGAAGTAATTGGTAAAAATATCATCAGCAAGTAATGCTGCACCAAATCCACCTGCACTATACCCTGTAACAACTACAGTATCTGGATTATCTATGCCAGACACTTTCACTATCTTATTCATCGTTTCTTGGTAATTTATATAACCATTATGATACAAGATTTTTTCTTTTCCATCTGTATCTATGTATTTAAATTCACCTCTTCCAGAATGAAAATCACCTGTTGCATATGGGAACATAATGATTGACCAATCTTTATACGGAGACTTTTCTATAGAAGAAGCTAAACCTCCCATATTCATTGTAATATTCGCAAGATAATCTACAGGTACAGACTTTGTGTTATAAGTATCATCTTTTGCCATTTCTGAATTAATACTTACTCCACCTCCAGCAAAATATACTAAAAGCTTATTTTCTTTCCCTTTTTTAAAAAACGCTCTGTAACTACCACCTTCTGAATCCTTCATTTTTGAAGTGGTCACTTGATACATTTTATCAACTTTGGGATTAGAAGTTAAATTCGGATATTCCAACACAAAAAAATAAACTCCCATAGCAACCAATATAAGAAAAATAAAGATACTGAATAATATTTTCCCCAATTTTTTTAACATAACATCCTCCTTGACATTTCATCATATTCCTAATATTATTTATATGACATGGTACAATTGTACCATCTTAATCATGTAGTAACTAGCCTTTTAATCTACATAACAAAAAATGGAACAAATAAGGAGAAATGTACCATCATGAATAATCTAGAAAAAAACACTTATGTCAAAAAACAAATTACTACTACTCTTCTTAATCTATTAAATGATTTTGAACTTTCGGAAATATCAATCAGTACTTTAACTGAAAAATCTCAAGTAAGCAGAAACTCCTTTTATCGAAATTTTTCTGGCAAAGAAGATGTCATCAAACAACATCTTGTTCATTTGTTATCAAAATGGGATAAAGAGTGGAAAAATAAAAATTCTCACTCGAATGCTGAACTATTCGGACATTTGTTTTCATATCTAAAAGAAAACAGTGATTTAATTTTACTCATTCATAAAAAGGGGCTTTTTTATCTTTTTAGAGAAAGCTATTTTTCGCTATTTGGAAATACCGAAAACCTTGATAATATCTCTGCATATACAGTTTCTTTTATTTCAAATGGTGTATTAGGATGGATTGAAGAATGGATAAATAGAGGTATGCAAGAATCAGCTGAAACTATGACTGAACTACTCTTAAAAACAAAAATGAAGTAACTCATTTTTTCATCAATGAAATTTTATCCATACGCTATATATGATATAGCGTTTTGGATATCTTTTGTTGCTTATTTAAAAAATCTACATTGTAATATTTTTGAAGCAATACATCGCCTTTATATTTTTCATTTTGAAGAATTCTTTTCACTGTACCATACGACCAATTCTCTTTACCTGCAGGCGTTTTGATGTTTTCATCCGTTAAAATTGTTGAGATTTGATTTGGATTTTTACCTTTTAGGAATAAACCAAAGATAAAGACTTTTTATTCACCTTATCAAGATGCGTATGCCACCACTTCATTCGACAAGTCGTACCACAATATTTCTTTTTTCTTTTCCCTTTAATATGTATTGACTTCTCTTTACATAATAAACAAACACTCCCCTCATTATCTTTTGGTTCACTCTCTTTCTTTTCTATTTCCTTCCTTCGACAAAATGATTTTACGGTATTTGTTGATAATGATAATATCGCGGCAATCTTCTTATACCCTAATCCATTTTGCCCAAGTCTCATAATTTCTGTTTTTTTCTGTTCATTCATTTTTATTCCTCCTGATAGATAAAGGACAAAAATGATGTTCTTAAGTACTCAATTTTTATCCTTTTTACATCTCAGGCAACAAAAACAAGGGAAAAATTAACCTGAACATAAAAAAAAGACCTATCCAAGCATTTCTGCCTAGATAGGTTTTCTTCTATAAAAGTTCATTTACTTTTTGTTGGACTTTTTGATAGTCATATCCAGCTTGTGCTAGTCGGTTCTTTCTATCTTGCCCATTGCCCCATCGACCATTGATGACTTCTTTTGCGACGACTTCAATCGGTTTGAGTGACGGAGTGGATTGGCTACTAACAATCTCATTCACTTTTGTTTGGACTTGTTGATAATCATACCCAGCACGAGCGAGTCTATCTTTTCTTTCTTGCCCATTGCCCCACTTACCGTTTAGAACTTCCCTTGCAATTTCATCGATTGATTTTAAGTTAGGTTTTGCAGTATTCGATTTTCCAAGTAAAGCATTCACTCTATCTTGTACTTTAACTGGATCAAATCCTGCTGAACGTAACTTTTGTTTTCTTTCCTCACCATTTCCAAATCTTCCATTAATGACTTGTCTTGCCACTTCATCAAGGTTCGTTGTTGTAGTAGGTGTTTGTGTGCCATTTAACCTTTTATTGACCTCAGATGCAATGCAGGCAAACTTACTCCCAAGATATGGTCCTGGACAATTGGTATTGGCAAACCAACAATGCTTCGTTAAATTCCCTCTCGTATCGCCAGTATAGTTTAATCTCTCAATCCCATTTCTTTGACAAATATCCACACACAAGTCAATTGTCTTTTGTAAGGCAACATCAGTCACATGCCAATGAGCGCCTTGAGATTGGTCATTGGGAAGTTGATACTGTAGCCGGTAAAACAGGTAGGGCTTGTATTGTAACTCTAGTCGATCGTAGATCTCGCTTTTCCCTACTTGGCAAGGTTGAAAAGAAAATCTCTAAAAATGTGATTGATTGTATGATCAATCTACTAAGAAATGTAGGAGAAGATAAATGTAAAACCGTTACACCCGATAGAGGAAAAGAATTCTCCCAACATAGTCGAATAACGCTAGAATTAAATGGCACTAAAGTATATTTTCCAGATCCACATGCTCCATGGCAACGTGGTACAAACGAAAATACTAATGGTTTATTACGAGAATATTCACCTAAAGGTGAAGATATTTCAGGTATTTTCGATAGTCAAATTCAAGAATGGGCGAATAAATTAAACACGCGACCACGGAAATGTCTAAATTGGAAAACCCCTTATGAAGTATTTTTTAATGAATCGTCGCACTTAATTTGACAATTGAAGATCAAAATATAATCAAAGAAAGATAAATTTATTTAATTACGCTTAGTTATTTCATCAACAATAATATCTTCAATCATCCTATCATCAGGATCTCCAAATCTTGCTGTGTGTGAAAGAGATAAGCCAAAGCAATCATGCAAATACTGCGGACCAAAAGCCTCAGCACAATATTGTAATCCAGCTCTTCTAAGAGAGCTAGGGGGTTGATTATAAATTGATTTTACATGCCTGTTTAGCCATGATTTATTAATTTGAACTGCACGCCCTTTATTAATATTAAAAAATAAATAAGGAGGTTTATAAAGATCCACATCATATTCGACTATACTCAAGTAATTGTTTAAATTATGAATTTCTAGATCTTGTAGATATGCTGGTGCTCGTCCTTTAAGATATATGCAGCGGTTAACTAAATCAACATCAGACAGCTTTATTTCACGAATCTGCTTACTAGTTAATACATGGAAATAACATAGAGAAGCCAATAGAGAATCCATAGGTTTCGTTTTTGAACTTTGTTTAATAGCTGTAAATAACTTTTTATGATCGTTTCGAGTAAATACTTTTTCATTAATAGAATAATCTCTTGCCTTAAAAGGAGGAACTGGATTCTGTAATAAAAACTTATTTTTTCTTCCAAATTCAAAAAAGTTAAATAATTGCCTCTTCCGTAAATCTCGATTCTTTTGTTTTTTGAGCGTCAACAAATAACGATTTATAATATCCTGTGTTACAACATCCCAATCGGTTATTGACTCATTGTCTACTAGCCAATTTATAAGAGAAATTATAGTATAAAACTCTCTATCGATTGTTCTCCACGTTAAACTTTTTGAAGCATTTTTCTTTACTAAAATTTCATTTCTATTTTTTTGAACTTCCAAATATTTCGTTAATAATTTTTGAAATCCCTTTGGAAGTGTTTGTATTTTTTCAAATATCTTTTGATAACTGTTCTTAGAATTTATATTTACAGTAACACTTTCTTCGCTAACAATTATTTCTGGGTTAAATCTTCTTCTTAAAATTATTTCATCATTCTCCAAAAAACCAATTATATATTCCAAAGTAGGTTTTACCGTATTTTTCTTCTGTTTTGAATAGGTTGATATTGGTAATTTCGAGAAAGTAACCAAAACCCACTGTGGTGTAATTATTTCCTGGACAATATTACCATTAAGTGAAATTATTGATTTTGATGAAGTAATATTAATATCACTATCGAGATATTGAAATATTGTAATTGCAATACTACCTATTTCATAAATCCGTTTGAAAGATAACCGTGAAGCTAATAAAAAATTTAGAAACTTCTTAAAATAATCTCTTGCTATATCATTTGTAAAAGTTCCCTCCAACTCCACCTTTTTACAAAAATTTGCTAAGGTTTTACGAGCAATACAATCATTACAAAAGCTTTGATGTTTACTAGATATAACACTTCCACAAATAAGACATTTGGAGTCATCAAAATAGTACTCTAGAATAGATGGATGGTAGTAATAACTATTCTTTAAAGGGGCAGCCATCCATTGAAGGAAGGGGATATCAAATAATATCATCTGTTTAGAAAAAAGAAAAATCTTAATAGTTTCAAACATATTTGGAGATTTATAAGGACTCATTCTATAGTAATTTTCTTCTAATTCTTTTTCAGAAATTTTTACTTTATCAATTTTTTCTAAAATTCTATTAAAATCTAATATTGCTCTAGCTTTCCAAACATTACTATAATTAGAAAGTTCTATAAATCTAATATATTCACCAAGATATTGATTTTTCCAAATTTCTGGATATTTTTCATTACATTCAATGGAATTTAACATACTTTCTATAGTTTGCTGGGCACTACATTCAGTGCATTTCTTGGAATAATTAATTGTATTGACAGATGTTTTTTTGCCACACAAAGGACATTTGGTATATTCCATGATGATCACCTCTTAAATAGGGGGCAATGAACGGCCATTAGATACTTTTTTCGATTGGGTACTTGATGACAATTTTTTGCTTTCTTTAATTTTCCCGATATATGACTGTTCATGAATCAGAAGATCATCAGGTTTACAATCTAATGCCGTACAAAGTGCATCCAATGTTTCCATCCGTACCATTTTAGGTGGCTCATTAATCAATGCCGATATAGATGCTGCCGACATAGAATAGCCCGCCATATCTTCCATTCTCCTTAGCAATTCACTACCAGACCAAATATCATTTTTAGCCATTACTTGACGTAATTTCCACTCGATGCTCATATTAGTTATCCTCCAATTCTAACAGGTCATTAATCCATCTTTGTTGAGCTATTTTGATTCTCTTTTCAATAAAATCACTACTAGGATCTAAATATCCGGCCGTGGTTGAAATATTTGAATGTCCAAGTAATTTACTAAGAGTTAGTATATCTACACCTTTTTCAGCTAAATTTGTAGCAAACGCATGTCGCAGCTGATGTGCACTGAATATTTCTTCCTTAGATATACCCGCTTTATTTTGCCTTCTATACAGATTAGACCTCATAGTATCACGTCCTACTCGTGTTCCTTTTTCAGAAAGAAACAGGGCCTTTCCATCTCCGTCATCTTTCACAAATTTAGGGTAAATATTTTCTAAATACCAATTAATTAATTCATCCGATCCATTCAACAGTGGAACCCATCTTTGCTTTGGTCCCGTTCCTCTACTGCCTTTTCCATATCTTACATGAAGTTTACCAATACCAGTTGTACCTAAATCCATACGGACATCTGTTATATTAACCATCACTAGTTCATTTATCCTTAATCCTAAGAGTCCTAATAGCTTAAAGAAAACGTAGTCCCTACCCACAGTATAATATTTTCTGCCATAGGATAATTCCTCACGCATTGAATCGAATAATTGGTCAATCGTTGATTTTTTAGGTGGAACAACTCTAACATCATAATCATCTTTTCTATGAAAAAACTTATTGAATTGATCAAATACATCAGGCACTCGTACACCTAATTTGCTATAAATCTCTATGGACTTTCTACTCCTCAAATACTCTAAGAAAGTAGTAATATTGGACTGATATTTTCTACGAGTACTATGAGCCAAATTCTTCCCAATCAGATGGATATAAAACATTTCTACATCGTCTGCAGTAATCTCCCAAATAAACTTGTCTATTAAGTTTAAGAAATCATGAATATTTCGTAGATTTAGTGCAATTGTGGCGTCTGTATATCCTACCGCTTTTTGTTGAAGTTCCCATCCACCTAATAATTCAGCCTGAAAATCCTTCAATTCTTTTAAAGTTTGAAGTTGACTGGAATTATTATCATTATTTGTTAACAATCTTAAATTTACATCCATTGCGAATCCTTTCTCAACACTTTAGGTGATAACTTAATTTTTAAGGTACCACCATATTAACATGAGTCAAATTCAATGTCTAACATAAACATAATCCGATGATTATGGGCGACAATAATTCGCGCAGCAGACGCCCGAACCCCTTCTTTAAAGATTTCCCTTGGATGTGCAACTGAAGCATTTAAACTTCCAACGAATATGGTCTTCTCTTTAACGATTTGATTTTTTGTATTTAGATATAAGGCCATCACATTTTCCTGCTGCAGGTCTTTCAACTTCTCAATACAATAATTCCCCGCATCTTTCGTTGACATAATAATGCCCAATTTTTCCTGGTTAGATTGGTATAAGCGCCGGCCAAACTCTATAGCAGCCTGTATTTCAACCGCCTTAGCTGGTCCAACACCTGGCAACTGGATCAAATCATGGTAAGATGCCGTACGCAAATCATACCTCGTCCCGAAATGCTGGATAATTTTCATAGCCAATTGAATGGCGTTCAAACTCCGGTTCCCCGTCCGTAATACAATAGCCAATAACTCATACATAGTCAACGATTCTGCCCCGTGGGTCATCAACCGTTCCCTCGGCCTAATTTCCTCTGGCAGCTCATGTATCGTTGTCTTTAATAACACTTGATTTTCAGTCATCCTTTCACACCCCTCTACCATATTTATACGTGGTAAAAGTGCTAACTTGACCAATCTAATTATGAATAGAAATCAGGTTTCGCTTTATTTTTTTGGCAAAAAGAAAAACGTGCAACTTTCGCTACACGCTCTCTCATCAATTCACTGGTATTTTCAGCTGATGCCACAGAAAACCCTAGAACAAACCAGTGATTTCGCCATCTTTTTTAATATCCATATCCAAGGCTGCTGGATGTTTTGGCAAGCCAGGCATCGTTAACACATCACCCGTCAAGGCCACAATAAAGCCAGCCCCAATTTTTGGCACCAATTCACGTACTGTCACATCAAAGTCTTCTGGTCGACCCAAGGCTTTTGGATCATCGGATAGTGAATATTGGGTTTTCGCCATACAGATTGGTAAATTACCCCAGCCATTTTTCTCGAAACGACGCATTTGATTTTGAGCTTTCTTAGAAAAGACAACATCACGTCCGCCATATACCTTTTGTACAATAGCACGGGCTTTCTCTTCTAAATTTGTTTCTTCATAAGCATAAGTCGCTTTAAATTCCTGGTCATTACCGTCAATTGCAGTAACGATAGCGTCCGCCAAGTCCAAACCACCCTGGCCACCATCAGCCCATACAGATGATTTCACACACACCACCCCAAGCTCAGCACATTTGTCTAAGACAACCTGTTCTTCCGCTTCCGTATCCGTCACGAATTCATTCACACAAACAACCACTGGCACTTGGAAATTTTGCATGGTTTCAATATGTTTTTGCAGATTGGCAAAACCAGCCGCCACCGCTTCAACATTTTCGCCTTCATTCAAGTCTTTCACTAAAACACCACCGTGCATTTTCAATGAACGAATAGTCGCTACAACAACGACTGCATCCGGCGCTTTTCCAAGGACGGGCACTTTAATGGCCATGAATTTCTCGGCCCCTAAATCAGCCCCGAATCCTGCTTCAGTCACCACATAATCCGCTAGTTTCAAAGCTGCATGTGTCGCCACAACTGAGTTACAACCATGGGCGATATTGGCAAATGGCCCCCCATGCACAAATGCTGGTGTATGCTCCAAAGTTTGCACTAAATTCGGTGCAATTGCGTCCTTCATGACCAAGGTTAAAGCACCTTCAGCCCCCAAATCAGCTACAGTAATTGGCTGACGGTCGCGGTTTTCCCCAATGACAATCCGGGCAAAACGCGCACGCATGTCTTCTAGGTCTGTCGCTAAACATAGAATCGCCATAATCTCTGACGCCACAGTAATGTCAAAGCCGTCTTGACGCGGGAAGCCGTTCCCAACGCCACCTAGTGCCACTGTAACCTCACGTAAAGCTCGGTCATTCAAGTCAACGGCTCGCTTCCAAGTCACCCGGCGACCATCAATATCCAATTCATTCCCTTGGTGGATGTGGTTATCGATTAAGGCAGATAAGGTATTATTAGCCGTTGTAATGGCATGCATATCGCCTGTGAAATGCAGGTTAATATCTTCCATCGGTTGAATTTGCGCGTAACCACCACCGGCAGCACCACCCTTAACGCCCATAGTTGGCCCTAAAGACGGTTCACGCAAGGCAATCATGGTTGACTTACCGCGCTGACTCAATGCGTCCCCTAAACCAACTGTTGTTGTCGATTTCCCTTCACCAGCAGGCGTCGGGTTTATGGCTGTCACCAAAATCAATTTGCCGTTCTCATTCGATTCAATTTTTCCCAAGGTTTTTGCTGGTACCTTGGCCTTATATTTACCATATAAATCGATATCGTCCACATTAAAACCAATTTTTTCAGCAATTTCACTTATCGGCACCAACTCATTTTGTTGGGCAATTTGAATATCTGTTAACATGACAAAACCTCTTTCTATGACATCATTTTCTCATTATATTCTAGCATACTTCACAAAAAATCTAATACTTTCTTGAAAAAGGACGATTTCTCTCTTGGCTGGCCAAACCGCCATAGATAGGGGTTCTAGCAAACCGACATCTACCCCTTTTGCCAAAAAGCACTTTCGTATTAAAAAAAGACTGGCCCACGAGGGTACCAGTCAAATTTGCTTAATCGATAAATGGTAACGCGTCACCAAGACGGCCAACGACTGCTAAAACGCGGTCGTAAGTTTCATCATCCGGTGCTACCAAATCAGGGACCATGATCACGTCTAAACCTGCTTGATAAGCAGCATTAACC
>NZ_JBOEQF010000015.1:0-23037 GCF_050689315.1 Aerococcus sp. L_32 | reverse complement strand
GATCTATGCCTTTAGAAACCACCTATTTTGGTTACCCTTTGGCTTCTTCTTCGCCGCAGCACTAATTTCAGGCTTGGGCGGGTCCATTTGGGGATCAGTACCTATCGTTGGTTTCCTAGCTTTAAATATCGCTAAGGAGAACAATTTAGACACCCGAATCATAGCCATTGCCGTAATCGAAGGGGCACTTGCTGGTGGTATATTTCCATTCGGACCCCTTGGCGCTATCGTTCAAGGTTTGATGGCTTCCACAGGCTTCGCTGATATGGCCCAAGAAATTTCATGGCAATTATTTATCGTATCCGCCATTTATCCAATTTTATTGCTATTATTCTTAATGTTTAGAGACCGGAAAAATGACGCCTACAAGAAAGTAGAGTTGAAAGCACCAGAAGCCTTAAATCCTAAACAAAAGCAGACTTTAACCCTAATGACCATTTTCATTGGTATTATGTTAATCTTTCCTATCATCGATAACTTTACTGGTGGGTCAATCCCATTCATCGCCTCTATTAGTGATTCACTAAACCTAGGTTTAATGGGGATTGTATTCGGGGTTATTGCCTACATGTTTGAATTAGCAGACGGACAAAAAGTACTCAACCGGACACCGTGGTCAGTAATCTGGATGACTTGTGGGATTTCATTATTAATTGGGGTAGGGGTTCAAGTAGGAATTACTGAATCGCTAGCAGCCTTAATTTCTTATGTACCATGGCCAATCATTCCAGTAACTATCGCCTTACTATGTGGTTGTATGTCAATTTTCTCCTCAACTATTGGGGTTATTGCACCATTATTCTTTACAACATTGCCTGTCCTATACGCAACAACAGGTTGGAGTCCAGCCATCATGGCCGTTTGTATTATTATCGGTGGATTTGCAGCAACCGTTACACCATTCTCGGATGGCGGTAGTTTACTACTCGCTTCATCAGGGTACCTAGGAAAAGACCAAAAAGACTTGTACAACACCTTATTGTTCAGGGTAACACCCTTTACAGTTGGGTCAGCAGCCATTACGGCCTTAACCTTATCAATTATCCATAGTATTTAAGCACAAACAAAAGGACGCGAGCCAATCGCGTCCTTTGTCTTTGGTCAATTTCAATTAATAACGGTATTGAGTGCTGGCACCTTGAATAAAGAATTGTGTTTCTTCAAAGTGGTAAGTGATTTTTGAATAGTCGAATGGTTTCCCGTTATTCAAATGGAAGATAGACTCTGTTTTTAAACAAGGATCGCCTTCACTTAAATTTAAATGGTTAGCTTGCTCAGCCCTCAATTTCCCAACACGCAAGAAGTGGTCACCATAGCCAATTGGAATTTCCAGATCTTCTGTAATATAGTCGAAGATGGAATTAGAAGCAATTTCTTCACTTAAGTAAGGGATAATATCTTTGTCAAAATAAGACTCCTCTATACAGAAGGGGCGCCCTTCGATGTAACGGATGCGGGTAACATGGTAGACCTTTGTTTTTGCTGGGTCATCAATTTCTAAATTCTCTACCGCTTCCTCAGTTGGTGCAATTAAAGCAAGGGATAAAACTTTAGAATCGATTTTAAACTGGCTCAAGGTTGAATTAAACCCACCAAGGTTTAATAGGTTGATATAACCCTTACGTTGATTACCGCGGACATAAACGCCAGAACCACGTACTTGGTAGATTAACCCTTGTTTCTCTAAGTCATTTAAGGCAGATAATACTGTGTTTTTACTCACTTGGTAGTAGTCCACCATTTCTTGGATACTGGGTAACTTATCATCTGCATTTAATTCATTTTCATTAATGTAGCGGACCAATGCACCAGCTACCTCTTCGTATTTAGCCATATATAAAGAACCTCTCTCTTAGGAATTTGATATATTATATCATGAAAACTCTTACATCTGCAAATGGTTAGGGTATAAAAATGGATACCACCATATAATACAAGTTTCTCAATTTTCCTTTATCATTTATATAATAAAAAGATATCAGTTAGCCATTGACTTAAACTTTGTGTTAGTACTTGTTACTTTGCATATATAAGCCTTCAGCCTACACTTTTCCTATCATTGCCTCAAAAGCAGTGGGAAACTCATCAGCCAAGGTCTAATGGCTTGGCTGACTATTTAATCTGTAAGGGGCGAAGTCCAAAGAATGAATAGTCAGACCGTCCTCTTTCACTGCTAAGGTATGCTAGGAAAGCTCCAGACTCTGGCTTGATAACGTAAGTTAACGATAGAAGCTAATAAATTTTAGTAACGTGGTTACTAGTACAAGCAAATATTATTGATGCAAGACTCAAGAACTAGCGAAAGTATATTAACGATAAATAATCAATATATAAATGTGATTGTTCGCTTTCACAGGTAAAAAGGCGTATCATTTAGCCTAAGATACAGAAGGCTTTGAAGCGTTTCTACTATAAAAAGGAGAAATATGATGACTATCTATGATTACACTGTAAAAGATGCTAATGGGCAAGATAAAAACCTAGCGGATTATGAAGGGGACTTGTTGTTGATTGTAAATACAGCAACTAAATGTGGACTAGCGTCTCAATTAGAAGGACTTGAAGACTTACACCAAAAATATCAACGTGAGGGCTTTAAGGTACTTGGATTCCCTTCAAATTCATTCATGCAAGAACCTGAGGATGGTAAAGGGGCTGCAGAAGCATGCGCACTAAACTTTGGCACCTCATTTCCTATGTTCGATAAGGTATCCGTAAACGGACCTAAAACAATACCATTATTTTCGTATCTGAAAAAAGCATCTGGTAATGGTCTAGTAAAATGGAATTACACTAAATTTTTAGTAGACCGGCAAGGCAACTTTATTAAACGGTATGCCCCAACAACAGAACCCGCAGATATTGAAGCAGATATCCAAGATAACCTGTAGAGAATAAGCGTCTACAAATCAAAAAGGAAGACCTGTCAAAAGCAGATCTTCCTTTTTGTGTATGTATGGGTAAAACAGGTCAATATAGTTTAGAAACCACTTCGCAAATAGGTTTCGGGATGTGCCATCACTACAACTATTTACGCCAGTACTGCGAGCCTGAACGATTTTTGTCTCACCTTTTGCGGTCCAGTGGCTTTTAATTGGCTAGTACTCCTGGGAGTTTAGAAAAACACCAGGTATTTTGTTTATATGTAAAATATGAATCATTATATTCTAGGTTAGTGAGCCATCATTTCTTGTGCGATTTCTGAGCCAGACATATCAGTTGGATAGTATGTTGGCCAGTGGTCTACTTCTTCAAGAAGGGCTTCTTGTGATTCGCCACCCCAGTAAATATGGTAGTGTCCTGTTTCAACGGGTGCAATGTTATGGTCTGAGAATTGCACGTATTTGTAGTCGCCGGCTTCCGGGTCGTTTGTTTCAAATAAGAAACGAACACCACGATTTCCTTTTTCATAGGTTAAGATTTCATAACCAACATAGTTATACTCGAATGTCTTGCTTTCACCGGCCACAATATATTCAATTGTATTGTCAGTAATGTTGATATTATCGACGTCAGTTTGGTAACCAGTTGTGTAGTATTCTTTATACTCTTCAGCGGTCATGCCGTCGTTTAATTTAGACTTGTAGTCAAAGACTTGGTCTAAGGTACCGTCTTCAAGGAATGGGTAAACAGATTGCCATTCACCTGCATAGTCAGATAAGGTACGGTCTGCTACATCAGCATCTTCAAAGTAGCCATTGTAGACTGTTTGTTCAGTTTCTTCTTCAGCAGTTTCTGCGTCTGCGGCTGGTAGGTCTGTTGTTTTTTGTAATGAAGTTAGGTTTTCCTTCATAACAGAAATATAGTCAGCACCTTCATCCATAGCTTCTTGAGAAAGGCTTTCTAGCGGATTTAGGACAGCCATTTCAACCCCTGCTTCCTCAGCCAGTGTTTTGGCCATGCTGTCTGAGCCTGCTTCTTCGTAGTAGATATATTGAATATCATTTTCTTTTACGTAGTCAGCTAATTCGGCTAGACGGGCTGCTGATGGTTCCTCTTCAGGTGTTAGACCAGCAATCCCGATTTGATTTAAACCGTAATCAACGGCTAGATAGGTGAAGGCAGTATGAGAAGTAACGAAGTCTTGGCGACTAGCATTCTCAAAGGCTTCTGCATATAAGGCGTCTAAGTCATTTAATTCTTCCATATAAGCATCCGCATTGGCTTGGAATTCTTCGGCCATATCTGGATATAATTCGTTTAATTGAGCTGTAATAGATGCCACTTCCATGATGGCACGATATGGTGACACCCAAGTGTGTGGGTCGTAGGCGTGTGAGTGACCTTCGTGTCCTTCTTCATCAGAGTGATCGTGGTCATGGTCGTCTTCAGAACCTGGCAGTAGGACCATGTTTTCAGTTCCTTTAATCACATTTACATCTTCATTGATGCTGGATTCTGCAGAAGGCACCCAAGTTTCCATATTTTCATTGTGGTAAATTAGGGCATCTGATTCGTTTAGGGCCGCAATTTGTTTTGCAGAAGGTTCATAGTCATGAGCTTCTGTGCCCGCTGGTACCATTAAACTCACGTCAGCTTGGTCGCCAACAATTTCTTTTGTGAAGGCATAAACAGGGTATATCGTTGTTGCAATTTCTAATTTGTCCCCGTCATTTCCCGCATCTGCCTCAGTATTTGCTTGTCCACATGCCCCCAAAAGGGCAGCTCCCATTAAGGTCAATAAAGCGAATGTCAAACTCTTATTCATCAATGTATCCTCTCTTCCAAAACAATATTCAATCACATGTATTTGGGTACCCAATACGTTTTTTGCCTTAGCTAGGGGCAAAGCTGATAAATCGTAAACATTACGATTTGATATTGGCTAATTTATCACATGGCGAATCAAGTAGTCAACTAAAACTTAAATGAAATGTCCATCATATAGACCGCGAAGGCTCTTTTTCCAAGGAAATAAGCCCTTTAAATTACTTTTGGAAGGGACTCCTATATAATGGAGAAAAGGGTTATTAGGAGGAATATGATGAAAATTGCGATTGTACAAGCAGCCTTACAACAAAGCCAGGTGGCAGAGAATTTTCAAACGATTCAAGCGTTGATGGAAGAAGCGACGACCAATCAACCGGATGTGATTGTGCTGCCCGAATTATGGAATACCTCCTTCTTGCCAGAAGACGTGAAAGAGCGAGCGGACGAGGATGGCAAGGTGAGTCGTCAATTTTTAAGCCAGTTCGCTAAAAACTACCAAGTCAATGTGGTTGGGGGTTCTGTGGCCAATAAGCGTGGTGACAAGCTATTTAATACGGCCTATATCTATAACCGAAAAGGGCAAGAGATTGCAGCTTATGATAAAGCCCATTTATTCTCACCGGCCAAGGAAAATGGTTATTTTGAAGCGGGTGAAGCGAGTGTGACCTTTGAATTGGACGGGGTCAAATGTGGTATTGTCACTTGTTATGACTTGCGTTTCCCTGAGTGGGTGCGGGCCTTAGCCTTGGCAGATGCACAGATTGTATTTGCGCCGGCTGCTTGGCCTGAAGTCCGGAATCTACATTGGGATACTTTGGGTCGGGCACGGGCAATCGAAAACCAGTTGTTTGTCGTATCGGCTAATTCAAGAGGACCGGTTAATGGAGACGAAGAGGCTTTGTATGGGGGTCATTCAGCCATCATTGATCCTTGGGGCGCGTATGTTGTCACTCCTGATTTACAAGTAGGCGTAAAATACGGTGAGGTCGACCTTTCTGTTATTGAAGGCATTCGTTCATCAATTAACGTCTTTAATGACCGAAGACCAGATATCTATGATGTATAAGTTATAAAAAGTTTGAAGCTTTTTTTCTATATGTTATAATGTATGAAAGGTTAGCAATCATGCTAACTATAGTAGTCGACACTATGCTTAACGAAAGGGAGATTCCATGAAATTAAAAACAGGTGCGCTAACATTATTCGCCTCAGTATTCTTACTTGCGGCATGCGGTAACAGTGGTCAAGATGATACAACTACAAGCGAAACAGCTGAAACAACCAGCCAAGAAGCTTCTTCAAATGAAACAAGCTCTGAAACGGTACCTAGTTCTGAAGACACGTCAGGTGATGATAGCAACGAGAGTGCAAGCTCAAGTGAAGCCAACCAATCTGCTTCAGGAGAATTCATTTCTGAAGATGAAGCATGGCAAATTGCTTTAGACGACGCTGGTACAACTGAAGATGCCTTAACAGAACGTGAAATTGAATTAGATGATGTGGATGACGACGATGACGATTACGATGACGTTGCCCATTATGAAATTGAATTTACTGTAGATGGTGACCGAGAATTTGAGTATGATATCGACGCAACAACAGGCGATATCTTAAATTCTGAAAAAGACAGCTAATTAAAATACGGATTTAGAGAGGGTGGTACGTGAGTGTGCCACCTTTTTAGTTTGGGAAAGTTTATTTTCCCTAAAGATAATAGACGCTTAAATGCTTGATTTCTTTCGGTCAGAGCGAGTCCTGTTTGCTAGTGTTTTTCTGATTTCTTTTTTATAATAAAAGTATTAAGAAGTTAGGGGACTGATGAACCAGTCCCTAGCTGAGTGAGGAGTGAATAGATGACCTTACACTTAAATATGGCTGATTTGGGTCCTGAGGCGGTCAATGACCACGGGGACAACTGGCCTTTGAATAAGGAAACTGGTTTTTCGCCTTTGGATACTTTTGTCTTGGCGGTTGCGGGCTGTTCAGCGGGTGTATATCGGAATATTTTGAATAATTCAAAAATCGACCATACTTTCCATGACGTGGCCATTGATTTTGACCGCTCTGAGGAAAGTGCCAAACCAGTTACTGCAATCACGATTACTATGTATGTGAGAGTGGCTGAGGAAAATCAGGGGCGTGCTAAGCGGGCAACCAAGATGATACACAAGTATTGTCCGGTGGTCCAAAGTATTGACCCAAATATTCAAGTCAATGAGATAGTTGTTTTTCAATAGAGAGCATATAAGGAGCGTGTAATGATGGAATTTGTAACATTAAATAATGGCGTAGAGATGCCGATTTTAGGTACTGGTACCAACACTTTTGGTAAGGTTGACGGGGACTATTTTGGTGAAGTGACTGATGATACGACTGAATTGCAATCAGCAATTGCGGCAGGGTACCGTGCCATTGATACGGCGGTTGCATACCGTAACGAGTCGACTGTTGGTAAAGCGATTAAAGAATCTGGTTTACCACGTGAGGACTTCTTTATCACATCTAAGATTCCTGGTGATTTAGACCACGCGGGTTCAGCTGAAAAAGTTGAAGCGACTTTAAATGCCTCACTAGAAGCATTACAAACAGACTACATTGACTTATACTTGATTCACCACCCTTGGGACAATGAGAATGAAATGCTACAAACTTGGTATGCTTTAGAAAATGCCTATAACGAAGGTAAAATCAAAGCTATTGGTGTATCTAACTTCGACCAAGACCAATTAGATATCATCATCGATAACGCGCGTATTCAACCAATGGTCAACCAAATTAAATCAAATGTCGAAGTTTGGAACGATGACATTATTGAATATTCTGCTGAAAACGATGTGGTTGTCACAGCTTGGGCGCCAATGAAGGGAACTGACGAAGCCTCTCGTGCTATCTTGGATGAGATTGGTGCACAATACGGCAAAACTTGGGGCCAAGTTTTATTACGCTACCAAATTGAACGTGGTGTTGTCGTGATTCCTAAGTCTCATAACGCAGACCACCAAGCAGACAACTTGAATGTATTCGACTTTAACTTGAGCGACGCAGACAAAGAGAAAATCGCTAGCTTATAATAGCTGGTGCGACAAAAGCCATTATGACTCGACGCCTCTAACGCATTAGGAAGAGTTTGATTTTTGTGGAACAGCCGCCGGAACGCAGTGACATACGGATGTTTATGCGTAAGAAGAGTCCGATATTAGTAAAAAGGGTTATGACGTAAATGTTGTAGCCTTTTTTATATGGGTAAAATTTCTAGGGGTATTGGAAGATTGTAAATTTTGTTATAATGAATTGACTGAAAAGGAGACGAGCTAAAGGATGAGACAATTAAAGCAATTAACAGAACGTGTGTATTATATGCCGGCGGATGGGGATTTGGACCGCCCAGTTCTGGGTTATATCAAAGGAGACAAGTTTTCCTTGCGAATTGATGCTGGAAATTCTGCCAGCCATGTAGCGAATTTTGACCAGGAAGTTGAACGTCTAGGTTTACCTAAAGAAGCAATGACTTTAATTACCCATTGGCATTGGGACCATACTTATGGGATTCATGCGGTGGATACGCCGGTCTTAGCGAATAAGAAAACCAATGCGCAATTAAGGGTGATGGCTGAGTGGAAGTGGACTGAGGAAGCGATGCAAGAACGCCTTGAAACAGGCGAAGAATGCGCTTTTTGTGACCAATATCTACGTGTTGAGTATGACAATCCAGTAAGCCAAATTAAAGTAAAACAAGCTGATTTGGAATTTGAGGGTGAGCTGAATATTGATTTAGGTAACCTTGAAGTGAAAGTTTTCCCAGTGGTGAATCCGCACTCTGAAGATGGGGTGGTTATCTATATTCCGTCTGAAAAAGTGGCCTTCATTGGTGACACCATTACTGAGGACTTCTACAACAATTCTTATTTAGACCCTGAGAAAATGGCTTTCTTACGTCAAACTTTGAGTCAACTGGACGCTGATTTCTACTTGCATGGCCACATTGACCCAATTTCGTTTGAGGAATTAGACGCGTTTATGCAAGTTTAGTAGCGGCAAAAAAGATATTATAAAGGACATTATTAAAAAGGAGATTATTATATGAAAGATTATTTGAATAAAGATTTACTGATCCGAGCCATTGTGGCCTTTATTGGTTGTGTGGCAATTGCATTTGGAATCTCATTATCTGGGACGATCGATATGGGGATGGATCCATATAGTGCAATGAATATGGGGATTTCGGCCTTAACTGGCATTCGCTTTGGTACGGTAGTTGTTATTTTTAATGTATTTATATTTTTAGCCGTAGTATTCGTTGACCGTAGTCAATTTGGCCTGGGTACTATTATTAACTGGTTCTTTGTCGGTTATATCGTGGAATTTTTTGATTTCTTTTTTAATCAGGCAGGTTTAGGTGACGGTGATATGAATTTATTGATCCGGGTTGTATTGACTGTCATTGCAGGTACGATATTCCTATTCGGTGCATCTTTATACATTTCGGCCGGAATTGGTACAGCACCCCTAGATGCTATTGCACCAACTGTTGAGGAGAAAAGTAAATTTTCTTATGCGCAAGTCCGTTTTGCCCATGAAATTTTATGCTTACTGATGGCCTTATTATTAGGTGGTCCGGTTGGCTTAATGACTGTTTATTTAGGTTTCTTTGCGGGACCGATGATTTCAACCTTTAGAGCTAAACTGGCTGAACCCATTGTCAATAAATTAACTGGCAGTAAAATTTAAACGGCTATAAAAGGCGAAGACTAAATGATGTTAGCGACTTGAAAGATAGGGTGAGGGTATGGAATACGCTGAAGTGATGACGGAACTGGAATCTTTGGGGAAAGAGCGGACCAAGAAAATGTACCTATCAAATGGGGCGGTTGAGCCGTTATTTGGGGTAACGACTGGGTCAATGAAACCCATGCGGAAAGCGATTAAAATCGATCAAGACCTTGCTGAAGAATTGTATGCATCAGGAAACTATGATGCCATGTACTTTGCAGGTGTGATTGCGGACGCTAATGCCATGACGGAAGCGGATTATGACCGGTGGATGGACCAAGCTTACTGCTTTATGTTGGCTGATTGGGTGGTTGCTGTGACCTTATCTGAAGCAAATATCGCCCAAGAAGTGGCGGACAAGTGGATTGCCTCTGGCGAGGAGCTGAGGATGTCAGCTGGCTGGTCGACTTATTGCTGGTTGTTGGGTCGGTTGAAAGACGACAATTTTGATGAAGATAAGTTGTCAGCTATGTTGGAACTAGTTAAAGAAACCATTCATGACCAACCTGAACGGACCAAACATTCAATGAGCAACTTTGTTTATACGGTTGGCTTATCCTATATTCCTTTATCTGAAAAAGCCCTAGCAGTGGCGGAAGAAATTGGTGAATTAGTGATTGAGCGTGAATACAAGAAACCCCAAACTTTGAATGCTTATGCGTCGATTCAAAAGGAAATTGAAAGAGACCGGATAGGTTTTAAACGTAAATACGTCAGATGTTAATTTAGATAAGAAAAAAGGTGCCTGCGAATTTGTTCGCGGGCACCTTTTACTTATTTACTGATTTATTTACTTATGCATACTTATAGATTTTGAACGGCTGTTGTGACATCTGTATCGCCATCTACCACTTCAAATTCTTTACCAATAGTATTGTCGTTTTCCAGAACTGCTAGTAAGGTTTGGGCTACGTTTTGACGGGCCACGTCAATGATTTCAGCTTGGG
Organism: Aerococcus sp. L_32; assembly: GCF_050689315.1. Lineage (NCBI taxonomy): Bacteria > Bacillati > Bacillota > Bacilli > Lactobacillales > Aerococcaceae > Aerococcus > Aerococcus sp. L_32. The sequence continues at coordinate 12,610 of NZ_JBOEQF010000015.1, read as the reverse complement.
GTTCAGTAGTGATTTTGCCAGAACCTGGTTGATCACGTAAGATACCTGGGTGAACGATGGTCCAATCTAAATTGGTACGTGATTTCAACCATTCATCTGCGTAAGTTTTCGCAGTGGTATAAACGCGTAAGGCACCTTTCTCAATTTCCTCGCGACCAGTTCTAAATGTAGATACAATCACGAAACGCTTGATACCAACTGCCTCAGCTGCCTGCATAGATTTAATAGCGCCATCAAGGTCAACCATCATAACAATGTCGTCACCTGATCCACCAGCACCGGCAGAGAAAATCACTGAATCAATATTATTGTCGGTCAGAATTTTTTCAATGTCTGCTTGTGTGTGTTTAGTTAAGTCTAAGTAAACTGATTCAATCCCGCGTTCTTCAAAGAAGGGGGCTTGGTCTAAGTTACGAATAGCTGCAACTTCTTCTACTGTTTCTGAATCTTTTACAAAATCTGCGAAGTGACGGGATACGCCACCATTGGCACCAATAACAAGTACTCTCATGTTTGAAAAGCTCCTTTCAAATGACTCTTTCATTTCTCTATCAAATTTCTATATTCATTTGTCTACTACATAGTATAAAGGTCAAAAAAGGGCAATTCAAAGAATCCGCTTGTTAGCGGTCGAAATCGATTCGTTTGCTTAATGGGTACATAATGAACATACCAAGGGTCATGGCCGCAAATTCAGACAGGGCTAGTGAGAAATATATCGGTAAGAAGGCGGCATCGGCACCGACTAATATGATTGTTGTTGTGGTTGTGAACATGGATAGGGCAAAAATGACTGTCAAAGTGATATAGCGAATCCATTGGTCAGACAGTAAGTCTAATTGAGCTTGTTTGGCCATTTTGACAAGATAATCACCTAACCAGCGACCAATGTATAGAAAGATAAAGGTTGAAACAGAGCCGACGATCATGTCGATTGGGCCGTAAGTCAGGAAGTTGGCGATGAAAACACCGATAGAAACTGCCCAGATATAGCGTTTATTGTGAAGGGCTAGGAAGTTTAGAGATTCAGAAATCCGGAATTGAACGGGGCCGTAAGAAATCGGCGCGATGACTAGGGTGATGACCACGTATAAGGCTGCCACAACGGCAATCTTAGTCATATCTAGAGTGGTAAAACGTGAAGGGGTGATTGTATCATTTGCGTTATTCATTGAAGTCTCCTTTATAGGCTAGGCCTAGTGTGCAATTGCGACCAAAGGACACTGACACCAGTGAGTAGTACTCTACCGAAGTGTCGCAATTTTAGTGTAATTTGTGATGTTGGATTTGTGATTTTATATATGTAGAAAGTTACCGAATCAGCCAACCGCCGTCGACAGGTATGGTATTGCCCTGCATGTAAGCTGCCTGGTCGCTGGCTAGAAATAGGGTCAGGGCTGCCACTTCATCAGGACTTGCCCACCGTTTAGCCGGTGTTTGGGCCATCACTTGGTCGGCCATGGGACTGTCACCCACAAAATCAGCTTGGTTCATTGGCGTCATGATGGCACCAGGCGCAATGGCGTTCGCCACTAACCCTTGCGCCGCATAGTCGTAGGCCATCTGTTTAGTAAAGCCGACGATAGCATGCTTAGCCGTTGTATAAGCAATCCCGCCACCACCAGCCGTTAAGCCCGCAATCGAAGCCATATTGATTAAGCGAGAAGTAGGATTGGCTAATAGCATGGGTAAAGCTGTATAGGTCATATTATAAACAACTTGTAAATTACTAGAAATAATCGTTTGCCAGGTTGTTGGGTCCGTTTGATCTAAAGGTTTGTAATCGTCAAGGACGCCGGCTGTATTACATAGTACATCAATGACGTTCCAAGAAGTTTTTAATTCTTGAAAAAGGATAGTTACTGCCATTAAATCGCTACAATCCGCTTTGCGAAAGCTAAAGTTTTCCGGGTAGCTAGTAGTCCATTTATTAACCAACTCTGCATCTTCCTTAAGATCGACAGCCAAAACGCGATGGCCTTTTTCTAAAAAGTGTTGTACCTGACTGCTACCAATACCAGACATGCCTCCTGTAACGATAACCTTTAATTGGGCGGGGAGTTTAGGATAGTCAGTGTAGGATGTGTCCAAGTATCTGCTTCCTTTCTATTGTGTAAGTTATGTGTGCGTTACTAGTCAGAAACGATAGACCAGTCTTCAGCAAGGATATCGCATACAGTTGGTTGGAACATTGAGAAGCCCTCGCCAGCAACTGAAATTAGGAAATAGGGCGTAATTGCTTGACCTTCAAATTCTTTAGGGTCAACTAGTTTTACGTATTCCTCTGCGCCACCCCAACCATCGCGGATAATGTGTGCACCTTGGCGTAATTTAGGTAAAATTTCTTCAAATGTCATTTATTTTCACCTCCTCAAAAATGCGTCAACAACTATTATAGCAAATTTCAATTCTCCTATAGTATATATTTTCTATGTAATATGATTTATTTTTCATATATGTGTGGTATAATGATAGCGAAGTATATGAATGAGTATTCATATAAACTTATATATAGTAAGTGAAATGATAAAAAAGGAGCGGACATGATGACTGAAAATAGAGATTATCATACGGAAGAAAAAAATCATGTTCACCATGGTCATAACCATGGTGAACATGATACCAAACTAGCTGCGAGACTATATATACTAGGATTGATTGCCTTTGTACTTGGATTAATCATCGGTAACTGGCAAAGTTCTATAGGTAATATCCTTATGGTATTATCCGTTATCCTTTCTGGCTACCACGTGTTAGGTGAGGGCTTTGGTGATACTATTCGAGACACCATGTCCGCTGGTAAATTCAAACCCAATATCCACTTATTGATGGGGCTGGCGGCAGTTGGCGCTTTATTAATTGGCTCTTTCTATGAAGCAGCCCTATTAATTTTAATTTTCGCGGGTGCTCACTTTCTAGAAGATTATGCGGAAGGGCGGTCGCGACGTGAAATTACCAACCTGATGAATTTGAACCCAACTGAAGCCTTACTATTACAGGCTGATGGTTCAACCCAAAACGTGGCAGTTGACCAACTGCAAATCGGTGACCAAGTCCAAGTCTTAAATGGGGGTCAAATCCCTACTGATGGCCGAATTGTCAAAGGGGCTACTGTCATCAACGAAGCCTCCATCAATGGCGAATCAATGCCTAAAGAAAAAACAGTAGGTGACGAGGTATTTGGGGCGACCATTAACGGGGACCACGCTATTGTGGTAAAAGTCACGAAGAATCCGGATGAAACCGTCTTTGCGAAAATCCTGCAAATGGTGGAAGCGTCCCAAGCCAATTTGACACCAGCTGCCACTAAAATTAAGAAAATCGAACCAATCTATGTCACAACCGTCCTGGCCATTTTCCCATTCATAGTCCTTCTAGGTCCTTGGATCTTCGGCTGGGAATGGGCAGAGGCTTGGTACCGTGGACTGATATTCTTAATTTCCGCCTCACCATGTGCCTTGGCCGCTTCAGCAGTGCCCGCAACCCTATCGGCCATTTCAAACTTGGCACGCCATGGCGTCCTATTCAAAGGTGGCGCTTACCTATCGAATCTGATTGATTTAAAAGCCATTGCCTTTGATAAAACCGGCACCTTGACCAAGGGTGAACCCGAAGTGACCGACTACTTTTTTGTTGACGGGATCCAAGACGAAGCAATCTTGCCAGTAGTTGTCGCGATGGAAAGTCAATCCAACCATCCCTTGGCCCGTGCCATTTTACAAGAATTTAAAGCCCACACAAAACCCTTAACCGACCCGATTGAAGTGACGAATGACCTTGGAAAAGGGCTGAGTGGGACCTACGCTGGCCACACTTATCAAATCGGTAAGCCATCAATATTTGAGGCCGTTCCAGACAAAATCAAGGGGCACACAGACGAATTGTCGGCGGACGGGAAAACGGTGGTTTATATCGCAAAAGACGATGCAGTTATCGGCTACATGGCTATGATGGATACGCCAAATCATGCGGCTAAAGCAGCCATCGACTACCTCCACCAAGCGGACGTTCATACCGTCATGATCACTGGGGACAACCAAGTAACTGGTCAGGCAGTCGCTAATCAAGTGGGGATTGACCAAGTTGTGGCCAATGTTTTACCTGAAGAGAAGGCCCAAATTGTTAAAGACTTACAAGCTGAATACGGACAAGTTGGGATGACAGGGGACGGGGTCAATGACGCGCCAGCTCTAGTGCAAGCAGATATTGGTTTCGCTATGGGTGACGGAACGGATGTGGCAATTGACGTTGCTGATGTTGTCGTGATGGCTAATGACCTGGACAAATTGACTTATGCCCACCAAGTATCCAAAGATTTAAACCGAATTACTTGGCAGAATATGGCCTTTTCAATGTTTGTGGTGCTCGTTTTAGTCATCTTGAATTTCATGGGCATTGCAGATATTGCTCTTGGCGTCCTTTTCCATGAAGGCTCAACAATTTTAGTTATCTTGAATGGCTTACGCTTGTTGCGTGGGAAAAGGAATAACATTTAAAGCTATGTCAGAAAAAAGTTTTAAATTGCAATACAAGACACATGAACAAGGGCGAGTACCCAACGTTAGATGTGAATTTGAATAAATATGATACACAAAAAGGGGTGTGATGATTGGTCACGCCCCTTTTTGCTTGCTAGCTTAGCTATGGTTATTCTTTTTCCAAGTCTGGTTCCATGTAATTGATGGTATTGTCTCCGCCTAGGAGGTCGAAGTCGAATTGTTCGCCGAGGCCTTGGACCTTGGCTCTGTGGTAGACGTGCCCTGCAACAGCTACATCCAATGCTCCAATACCGATTGGTATGACAATAGTGGTTGTTTTGTCATTGTGTTGAGGGGAGATTTCGCCTGTTGCCAGTTGACCAAAGTCAGCTGTGATATTAGCTTCTGAGATATGGCCAGCATCATTTAAGCTCTTTAAAGCACCTCGATGAAGGGCTTGAGCTCTGTGGTCTACATAAATATGATCGGCGTTAATGATGATATCGTCTGTGATTTCGCCACGTGACCCCATTGGCATAATGATGGTACCTGGTTTGATCATGTCGCCTGTGATAAAGGGTGTGGTAGCCCCTGTGACCGTAATCAGCACGTCATTATCTGTGGCGTCTTCAGGTTTATCCGCAATGATAACTTCCCCATCGATAAGGTGGGCGATGTCCTCTTTAAAGGCTTCTGCTGTTGAACGGCGGTGGTTCCATACGACTAGACGGTTGATTTTGTAACGTTTAGTGATGGCAATCACCTGGGTTCTGGCCTGGGTACCAGCACCAAACATACCCAGTGAGATGGATTCGCCTAGGTTAAAGTATGATAGGGCGACAGCGGTTTGAGCACCTGTTCTAAGGTTTGTAATATAAGCCCCGTCCATAGCGGATAAGAACCGCCCCACATGTGGGTCTAACAAGAGGATCATCCCTGTCATGTAGGGGAATCCGGCTGCCCGACGACCACCATAAAAGCCACCAATCCACTTCATTCCAGCCATGTTTAACCAGTCGATATAGGCTGGCATGGCATTCATAAAGCCGTCGTAGAAGGGGTAATTACCCGTTTCACCTAAGTCTAAATTCACCTTGCTTGGGTTGATAACCTTGCCTTGACCCATTTCATGATAGGTTCTTTCGACAATGTTGACGGTCTCTGCCATATCGACCAACCCCCGGATGTCTTTAACATTCAGTAATAATGTCATCTAATCACTCCCTTATGTTATTGTGTAAGCCCATTCTATGTATGTGCATGGGCCTTTTTTGTATGCATATGAGATAATGATAGCGATTTATTTGCAAAAAGTAAAATTTAATTGCCAGTGGTGAATATTTCAAAAGTAAAAGTAATCTGCCGAACTACTTGAGTATTTAAACCAGTTATCGATGAGAAAACCGATGAAATTTTATGGCTTCGTTTATTCGGCGAAGGTGCCCATAAAATCATCACAGTATCCATGAATGCCCGCTTACCATACACATCCTTACGTGACCAAATCTATACCCATCTTACTTTAGCTTAATGACTTGTTCGCAATGGTTGACTAATAAGCTTGTTTAGTAAAACCGACTAATCTCAATAAAATATGAGAAACAATAAAGGGACTTGCGCCGCTCACTTAGCTTGAGGGTGCAAGTCCATTTTGCATGGAAAAATAGTAAATTACTGGTGTCTATTGACTTGTTGGTAGAAGTCAGTGACGGCGATTTGGGTTTGTTTCTTGGCCAGGGCAACGGACGTGTTCGGGCCTTGGGTTGAAGCAATCCAGCTACCTAGGAAGTAGACATTGTCTAGGATTTGGTAGTTAGGGTTTAATGGCGTCGCGCTTGGGTAAGCCGCTAAAATATTGTCCCGGTTGTCAGGCAGGATTAAATTACGGCGGATCAAATTACCCAGTAACGGGTCAGTGTCTTTTGCCTGACTTAAACGACTATTGAAGCCAGTGGCGTTGATTAAGACATCTGCCTTGTGGCGGATTCCGTTAGCGTAAAGGTGGAACTGGCCATTTTCCAAGGGTTGGATATCAGATAAGCCAGAAACTAATTTCAGTTTGCCTTGGGCTACTAAGTCTAAAATCATGCTGATGGAAGCAGCTGGGGCTTGTGAATACAGCATGCGGAAGAAGGCGCCTAGATCCTTGTAGAAATAGTCTTTACCGGCAGCATCTAGGGCCCCCATCATTTGGTGGAGAACTGGGTAGAAAGATCGGAAAAATCCTTGGAAACGACGGTAGTCAGGGTCATCTTGGCGGATGGCCTTGGTGACGGTAGCGACTGAACCTGTATTGAAGTTGGCCCATACCCGGCTGTAGTCAATATCGTTGGCCTTTAAGTCGGCCTTGACTTGGTTGATGACGACTTGAATCGGGATAGCCCCTTTGTTGACTGCTCTTTGTGTCTCAATCCATTCATCGTCGATGGACTGGATATAGTCTTCGTTAGCGTCAGGTTGGATCACTGACCGGAAGGGTTCGTGGCGAAAGTAGACCGTCACTTCTTGGTCGGCAAATAAATCGTACTTGTTGCAGTAATTGATCAAGTCGATAGTTGTTAAACCAGAGCCAACAATCCCAATTCGACGCTTGCCTTTAGTTGCCTCCAATTTCTCCCCCAATGGGTAAGGGTCTTGAATGTAGTTGGCTTGGCCGTCCAATTGATATGGGTCTAGGTAGGGCGGGTGGCCAATGGCAAAAAAGACCGCGTCGTAAATCTGAGACCAACCATTTTCAGACGTAAAGACTTGATAAGCTAAGCCATCTTCGATTGGTCGCTGGTAAAGGGGTGTCCCGTCTGCGTCTACGACTTGAAAATCGGTGACTTTGGCTTGGATATGACGAACGTAATCCTTGGCTAAATAGGGTTTGAGGTATGCTTCCACGTATTCACCGTAAATGGTTCGCGGGGCAAAGACATTATCGATATCGATTGCCGGATAGTTGACCTTGGTCCAGTTGATAAAGTCCTCGTTGTTATCGTCATCAAGGGACAATGACCGCGGGAAGGAATTGATGACTGTGGCATCATCATCCTCCGCATACGGGGCACCTGCACCTAAACGTGGGCGTGTTTCATAGACATCTACTTGGTCGGTAGCGGCATTTAAATCAAACTGTTTACTTAATTGGATTAGGGTGCTGGCACCCGCAATCCCAAAACCTACTATGGCAATTCGCATCTGACATCCTCATTTCTAGAAATTGGTTGATTAGTTTATGTATCTATTTAAATAATTGCATAATCATTATAGAGAATTGTAACTGAGTAGATGGTTCTAGTGGGGGAATTTGCTCAAGCATTTATCAATCAATGGATATCGATAAAAGTGATAACAGCAAAAGGCAATATTTGTATGCAGAAAATCAAAATCGGTCAAACGATATCTGGAGGGTTAGGACCCGGTTTCAATTGATTTGATTAGAAAGGCTGATTTAATCACATTGTTAGAATTTTCGATTTGATGAGAAATGGCGTTTTGTACAATGATTGTATTTAAAATTCTTATTTTCTGTCTGTGTCTGTCCTACTTCCATATCAATGATGATAGTGGTTAGCGATTATGGAAAAATTAAATTTATGTGAAAAGCTTGATGATCAAAGGCTTTTCCTAGATTTTTTGATGTGTCGCCATTTTGTCCAAAAAGAGATCTGGAAATTTTAGGGCTAGGCGGTAAGGTTGATGCTAGTGAGTGGAATTTGTTAGATTGAGTGCAAGCAAATTTATTGCAAGTCCAGATAGCAATAAAAGCAAATATAAGTAAATATAAGTAAATATAAGTAAATATAAGCAAATATTCAAATAAACTAGTGCGTGGATGAGTAGAGTAATTATGGGGGTAAGGCACAGAAAATCTGTAGTTGATGAGAGCAGATGCTTACCAGTAATGAAAATGACCTTTGAGCATCTAGCCAGTGAAAGCTGATTAGACGGGTGGAACCGTTAAATTTTCTAGTATAGATTTACTGGATGAGAAATTGCTCGCGAGGGCAGTTTGAACAAGGGTGGCACCGCGAACGTTGACTCTTCGCCCCTTCTTAATAGACAAGACTGTTTATTAGGGAGGGGCTTTTATTTTTCAAAAAAAGGACACACGGTGGTAGTTGGAAAGAATTGGGGGTAAGTGAATGGCTTTAAGTTTAAGTTTATTAGATCAAAACATTATTTATGAAGGTGAAACCGCTCAGTCGACGCTGAAGAAGACGGTTGCGTTTGCCCAGAGGGCAGAAGCGTTGGGCTATGACAGCTTTGTGGTGGCGGAACACCATTTTACTAAAGAGATTGCTAGTGCGGCACCAGAAATTTTGGTAGGTTACATCTTAGCCAAGACGGACAAGATTCGCGTAGGATCTGGTGGGGTCATGTTGCAACATTATGTCCCTTATAAAGTGGCGGAGTCGTTCAGTCTCCTCCACCAACTAGCGCCAGGTCGGGTGATTTTAGGGCTGGGTAAGGCTCAAGGTGGTAAGGATGAGGCGGTTGAGGTCCTACAACGAGACTTTATCAAACCGGTCCAGTCTTTCGATGACAAATTTATCGAGGTCACCCGTTTTATCCGCAATAATTTCCCGGCCGACCATCCCTATGCGGCTGAAAACTATGACTTGCAACCGGCAATTGGTTCGGACTTTACCATCGAGTTGCTTGGGGGTAGTCAAGAAAGTGCCAAATTAGCGACCACTCAGGATACCGGCCTAGACTATCCTTACTTTGCCAATGCAGATCTTGAAGCGCTTGGCAAAACGAGAGCCGCTTATCAAGGATCAGGGGACTTTAAAATTGCCGTCATTGTTTATATTACGGACGACCCGGACGAAGGTAAAGAATACCTAGCTGAACAAGCTGCCTATACGGTGGTCTTGAATTCTGGCAAAAGGGTCAACTTCAACAAACAAGCGGCCGCTGAAGAATATGCTGACCTGCACCAAGCTGAAGACGCCAAAATCGTTGAAAAACAAGTCGGCGCCTTTGTTGGTACAGCCAGTCAGGTAAAAGCGCAACTAGACGATTTTTCAAAGAGATTTAATACCGATCACTTTGTGATTCATACGATCGGCATCCCCTACGCTAAGAAATTCGAGATTATTGAAGCTTTAGCAGGAGAAATTAAAGGAGGATAGGATAAGAATGTCAGACAAACAACAAGCAGCAAATATCGTTTTATGGGCCAAGCAAGGCTGTCATTATTGCCAGGAAATCAAGGATTACTTACAAGAGGAAAACCTTTCATATGAATTGATTGACGTGACAGAAAACGACCAATTCAGAGACATTTTGAATGCCAAATACGGGGTCTCTTATGTGCCGGTAGTTGAAATTGGTCAAAAAGACAGCAAGCAATACCAAGGTATTATTGATTTAGGATTGGAACATGTGGTGAATGGGCTAAAAGCAGCCGGAGTAGGAGTGAAGTAATATGACTAAACAAGTACATTTTGGGGCAATTTTACATGGTATCGGTGGCACAACAGATGGTTGGCGTCATCCGCAAGTAGATGAAACAGCCAGCACCAACTTAAACTTTTATAAGACGCGGGCTCAATTAGCAGAGAAAGGACTATTTGATTTCGTCTTTATCGCAGATGGTTTATATATTTCTGAGAAGTCAATTCCTCATTTCTTAAACCGTTTTGAACCGATTACCTTATTGTCTAGTTTAGCGGCTGTGACTGAAAATATTGGTTTAGTGGGGACTTTCTCAACAACCTATACAGATCCTTTCACTATTTCACGTCAATTGCTATCGCTAGACCACTTGTCTAATGGCCGTGCTGGGTGGAACTTGGTGACGACACCACAAGCAGGGGTGGCTGAGAATTTCAACAACCGGACGCTACCGCCTCACGGTGAACGCTATAAAATCGCACAAGAACATTTAGACGTTGTGCGTGGTTTATGGCGGTCTTGGGAACCGGATGCCTTCCCTAGAAACAAGGAAACAGGCCAATACTTTGATCCGGAAAAACTGCACCGTTTAAACTATGAAGGAGAGTATTTCCAAGTAGCTGGTCCCTTAAACATTGGCCGTTCACCTCAAGGGGAACCACTCGTTTTCCAAGCGGGATCATCAGATTCTGGACGGGCCTTTGCGGCAGGGAACGCGGAAGCGATTTTCACCCATGCTAATTCTTTAGAAGAAGTAAAAGCCTTCTATGATGACATTAAAGCACGGGCTAAAGCAGCTGGCCGTAATCCTGAAGAGGTCAAGGTTTATCCTGGCATCAACCCACTTGTTGGGGATACTTTAGAAGATGCTGAAGCAGCTTACACTGAATTTGCCAGCTTGATTCCAATTGAGAATGCAGTGAAATACCTAGCCCGCTACTTCGATGACTACGACTTCTCAGGTTATGACCTAGATGCACCGTTCCCAGATTTAGGAGATATCGGAAAAGACGCCTTCCGTTCGACAACAGACTACATCAAGAAACGCGCTAAGGAAGAAAACCAAACCTTGCGTCAAGTAGCCTTGGAACAAGCGGTGACTCGTCCAAACTTTATTGGGACAGCTGAAGACATCGCTGACGAAATCCAACGCTGGGTTGAAGCGGATGCCGTTGACGGCTTTATCATCGCTGGCGACATTCCAGGTGCCTTTGAACGGTTCGTCAATGAAGTCGTGCCAATCCTTCAAGACCGTGGTATTTACAGAACCGAGTACCCAGGTACGACCTTACGTGAACAAATTGGAGTGCCTATTGTCCCTTAATGGCAAAAGGGCAATCCCTTTGAAAATGTGCTCATTGTGATTGCATAAAACCAATACAAACTGACGGAACTACTGCTGGTAAAGACTAGGGTAGTTTCGTTTTTTGTTGGAATGAAAAAAGGATTCGCTTGTTTTAAAGGCTTACATTCACGGATTTAATACAAATATTGTATTGAAATTCAATGAATTTCGTGATCATTTGACTAGCTTTTTAATCATTTTTGATAGTTATTTACGATTATAAGTCTATGTGTACTTGGTTAGAATCCGCTAAATATCAGCTTTTAAGGCGCATTTTTATCTAGATTTAAAAATAAAAATGCTAAACGAAGCTTGTTTTCCCTAGGCAGTAATCTTGTCTAAGGTGTTCGGGTTTGTTAAATTGACTTAAAGCAAAAAACATTTTTTTAATCACGAAATGCGATGAAGAGAAGAGTAATTACTCAAGTATTGGACAGAAAGTCTGTGTTGATGAGAGCAGATGGATACAGGTAATGAAAGTGCGCTTGGAGCATCCTACCAGTGAAAGCTGGTTGGACGGTTGGGGCCGTTATGCCTGTCAGTATTTACTGACTGAGATATTGTCTGCGAGGGCAATATGAAAAAGGGTGGAACCATGATTGTTGACCAGTCATCCCTTCTTGATAGGACTAGTGCCTATTGGGAGGGGTTTTTATTTTACCCACAAAAGGACTTAAACAGTCAACACAAGCGAAGATAGTATGCATACAATAATGAGGATGAGCGACATATGACTAACAATAATAGTAATAATATGATTGAAATTGAACACTTACAAAAGGACTTTTCTGGGACCCAGGTCTTAAAGGATATTTCCTTTGAAGTTGCAGCCGGCGAAGTGGTGGCCATTATCGGACCATCAGGGTCAGGGAAATCGACCTTGCTTAGATGCTTAAACTACCTAGAACAACCGAACGGTGGGGTTATTCGCATTGGGGATGTGGCCGTGGATACTAAGAAGGCGACGAAAAAAACTGTGGCTGAATTGAGAAAACAAACTTCGATGGTCTTCCAGCACTACAACTTATTTAAAAATAAAACAGTGCTTGAAAACGTGACTTATGCCCTTGAGGTGGCGCAAGGATTTTCCAAAGATGCTGCTAAGGAAAAAGGGGTGGCTTTACTTGAAAAAGTAGGTTTAGCAGACAAGGCAGACAAATATCCAGTCACTTTATCAGGAGGACAGCAACAACGTGTGGGTATTGCCCGAGCGGTTGCGGTCAATCCAAAAGTTATTTTGTTCGACGAACCAACTTCATCGCTTGATCCGGAATGGGTAGCTGAAGTACTACAGGTTATTTCTGACATTGCCAGAGACGAGCAAGCAACGATGATTATCGTGACCCATGAAATGAATTTCGCTAAAGAAGTGGCGGATAAAGTCGTCTTCATGTCAGAC